>JBQCJB010000498.1:0-6147 GCA_051953155.1 Aureliella sp.
ATCCCACGCTTGGCTTTGGCCAGCATCGCATTGTAGGTCTCAGCCCGCACCTTGTGCGCGAGCACCGTACCTAGAGCCAGATCGTATCCAGCCAACCAGCGGGGTGAAGTCTCCTTGTCCCTAAGCTCCTTGCCCTGAACCAAGACCTGGTAGAGCGTCGCCAGTTGCGGTTCGAGACGGGCCGCCTGTTGTTGGGCTTTGGTCAGGGCGTTGGCCAGCGCGGCTTCGTCGCGGCGCACGAAGCGCAGCTCCGGTGCTTGCAGCGTTTCGACAGCCGCCATCTGCGAGGCTTGAATCAAAACCTGACGCAGCGGACTTTCTTTGGCTTTCTGGACGTAGTCTTCTTTGGAAACGTAATCGGGCCGGTACTTGGCCATGATCTCCGGGTCAAAGAAGTATTCGAGGTTCGACGCAAACGGATCGATCTCGCGTTTGGCGATGTGGCTGTTGAATTTGCGATTGGGATGGACGGTGAAGTAAATGCCCCCGGTCTCATAGGCCAAGCGCGATAGGGCATAGGGACCGAAGCCCGAATCCATCACCGGTTCTTCGTAGAAGTTGTCGCGATAGCCGAGCTTGACGCGCTCGGGCATCAGCGACTCGGGCCCTTGGTCGACTTGCGCCCACTGAGGGGTCTGGTCGAATTTGGGATCGGGATCGACGTACTTGATGTAGGTGAACTCGCGTCCGAACGGAGCCGGGACACCGATGACGTGCACCGGAATCGCGTACTTGCGGCATTCGCGAATCGTGGCTTCGAGACCTTGCACGTCATCGCCGCGTTCGTCGGTGACGGCAATGAAAATGACGTTCCGTTCCGGTCCGCTGGCTGAGCGGTTCGTGCGATAGTTTTTGTAACGCTCGACCGCCGAGTAGAACGCGGAAAAGATCTTTTCGTTGCCGGTCTGGTCGAGTTCGATGGAATCGATGACTTCGCGGATCTCGCTCATATCGGCAGTCGGCTTGGGGGTCCGCAGCGAGACTTCGTTGCCGAAGGCGAAGATGCTGGTCAACAGAGGCTCGTCCTGCAAACGCGTGCGCTCCTTGCCTTCGCGAGCCTCGCGGGCTTCGCGAACGATCCCCAGTTCCTCGTAGATCCGTTCGAATCGGTCGCGAATCTCTTGCCGCCGGCGCTGCAGCGATCCGGATTGGTCGAAGAACCAAACGACCAGTGTCGGCCGTTCCTCCATCGACTGCAGCAGTTCATAAGTGATGCGATCTATGGCTCCGTCGGTGCCCGTCGTGCCGACGCCCGTCATGCCTTTGACGACCGTGTCGGCGCGGACCAGACCGACTGACGTCTGGATGCGGGTGTCGATGTCGAAGGCGGGCGTGACCGTTGTGACCGGTTGCGAGATCGGTTTAACGTCGGGCACTTCGGCCACGATCGCAGCCGTGCTGAGTGCCATGCCCGACTGGCCGATGCTGTTGGCGCCGATCGTTTCGCTCGGCTCTTCCGCAAACGCGAGATCTTCGGTAATTTCAAACTGCTCGGGAGTTTCGGCCGCTGGCAGGGCAGTCAGGGTGATTCCAACTTCTTCCGGATCGCTCAGGATCGGGATCAGCGCCAAGCCGAGAATCAAGATCGTGTGGACGATCAGGCTCAGCAGGAACGCTTGGCTGTCGCCACTGGTCAAGCTGGACCAGACGCTGGGCGCCGGCAGTTCGTCTTCGACTGGCTGCGCTGAATCGTCGAAGAGGCTGGCCGCCAGTTCGGTGTCTAGTTCGTCGCTCGAGCTCTCGGCGAGCAATTCTTCCCCCGCAGTGGACGCGTCGCCCAATTCCGGCGCTGCGGCATCTGCTAGCGATTCGACGTCGCCTTCGCCGGTTTGACCAAGTGGCATCTCGGCAAATGCCATCTCAGTGTGCTCGGGCAGTTCATGTCCGGCAGCTCGTTTCAGCATCGTTCACGCTCTCCTGGGGGGCGCGTGCCGGACGGCAAATCCCAATCTTGCCATCCAGCGCTTCAATTGCCCAATGCGGTCAGCCTGCGGACCACAGGCCTAGATGAACTTTCATTGTAACTGGACCGAGGTCCCCGGTGGCAGATGAAAACTCGCCGCCAAGCCGCAGCCGTAGGCACCGCTATGGGCGCTCCTGTCCACCATAGGGATAAGCGGTCCGTGGGGTTGGGCTGTACTCACACAAATGCTGGCTCTTGGCCACGGAAATATGCCAGGCCGGACCGCCACGCGGGGGAGCCAAACCTTCTCCCGCACGGTATCTTTTTAATGGAGAGAATCTCGGCAACCTGGCCCGGTCCGACCGTCACTCGGTCAGCGCGAGAACCAGGTTCCGTTTCCGATCACGCGCGAATTGATAAGAGAGCACACGCAAGCATGCACGCTTTGCACCGGGCCGCTTCATGCAATCGACCGATAGTTCGCCTGGCACCCTCGAGCGCGGTTTGGCTCGCGGCAGCCATCGTCTGCCTGACTGTCCAGGCCGCTCCACGACCGGGCCGACCGGTAGTCGCCGGCGACGACTCCGCAGCGACTGAGCGAACGGAAGGCGGCCAGCCGCAGCCTGAGGCGGCCGATAGCTCCGCAGCGGCCGCTGCGCGCATCGCCGACGACCTGGCCTTCCTGGCCTCCGACGAACTGGCCGGACGCGGCGTCGGCAGCGAGGGAATTGCCAAAGCAGGCGAATATATCGCGGAGCGTTTCGAGCATCTGGGCTTCCAAACGACCGCATTCAGTCAGGCTCCCTTCCAAAAGTTCACGATCCCGGGTCCGACCGTTCTGGGGCCGGCGGAAGAAAACACGCTCGCCTTCGACAGGGGTGGCAGCGATACGCCCCAGCCAAAGTTGGCCGTCGATTTCACACCGCTGTCGTTGGGAAAGAGCGGGCAGTTTTCCGGACCGGTCGCGTTCGCCGGCTTCGGCATCACGGCCAGCGAATTTCAATACGACGACTACTCGGGCTTCGACCCCGCCGGCAAAGTGGTGATCGTCCTGCGCAAGGAGCCGCAGCAAGGACGAGCCGACAGCAAGTTCGACGGAACCCAGAATTCGCAGTATGCGTTCTTCACTTCCAAGGAAGTCAACGCGGCGCTGCATAATGTGGCCGCTCTGCTGTTGGTCAATGACGCCGCCACGGCAGCCACCGCGTTGAAACAGCGGCAAGACGATCTGACTCGAGCAGAGCAAGTCTTGGCCGAGCTGCAACGCACGCCCCCGACGCCGGCCGAGCAAGACGATTCCGAGCTGCAGCGGTACGAGTCGCGCTTGCGCGCGGCCGAGCAACAAGTGGCGCAGCTCCGACAGAGCATCGAGCAGGGGGACGATACCAGTTTGCTGGGCATCAACGACGCGGGTGCGGCGCTCAGCGACCAGCAGGTGCCGACCTTCTTTTGCACTCGGGCACTGATTAATCGATTGCTCGCTGCCGCGGGCCGCCCAAGTTTGGACGAGCTCGAATCGGCTATCGACCGCGACGGTCTCCCACACAGCTTTGCGTTGGACGGGCTGCGTTGCTCCGGCCAAGTGAAATTACAGGCCTCCGACACGCCGGCTCGGAATGTGATCGGCGTTCTGCCGGGGCGAGGCCCGTTGGCTGACCAGTACGTGGTCGTCGGCGCGCATTACGATCATGTCGGCATGGGCGGACAAGGTTCGCTGGCTCCCGGTACGATCGCCGTCCATAACGGGGCCGACGACAACGGCTCGGGCACGGCGACGTTGTTGGAAGTTGCGCGGCAACTGGCGGAAACGAAGGCCGAAGCGCGGCGTACGATTCTGTTTATGGCGTTTTCGGCCGAAGAGTCGGGACTGCTCGGCAGCGCCTACTACGTTCGCCACCCGCGCTGGCCGCTGGAAAAGACCGTCGCCATGATCAACCTCGACATGGTCGGACGGTTGAACAACGATGAACTTACGGTCTACGGCACGGGTACCGCCGCGGAGTTCTCTGCCCAAATCGATCGATTGAACGAGAAAGCCAAATTCCGAATCGTCAAAGTTCCGCAGGGCAGGGGAGCCAGCGATCACGCAAGTTTCTACGAAGCCAAGATTCCTGTGTACCACTTCTTCACCGGGCTGCATAACGACTACCATCGCCCGAGCGACGATGTCGACAAGCTAAACGTGCCCGGCATGGTGCGGATCTGCCAGCTGGTCAGCGAGGTGGTGCGCGAGATCGCCGAGGCCCCGGCGCGTCCGCAGTTGCTGGACATCAAAGGGAGTGCCAAACCGCGAAGTCAAAGTGCATCGCGGGCGACCTTGGGTATAACCATCGATCGATCGACAGCGGCAGAGCCGACGATCCTGGGCGTTGCCGAAGGTGGGCCAGCCGCGTCGGCTGGTTTGCAAACCGGCGATACGATCGTCGCTTTCGATCAAACCGCCATTGGCACGATCGGCCAGCTGCGGCAAGCGCTGGCAAATGCCAAGCCGGGCGAATCGCACGAGATCACCTATCGTCGCGGGGACGCAACCCAGACCGCTGTCGTAAAGCTGGGCCAGTGAGCTCGGGTGCCATTATTTCTGACGCAATGAACTCCGACCCATCGAGAACGGACGCCTTGACCGCGAGCTGGGAGGCGATCGGCGATCTGCTCACGCAGTCGGGCGAAAACCGCGGCGTGCTAGAAGTCGCGCCGGGCGATGCCCGCCGCTTGAGCCTCATCGAGGCCGCCGCCGCGGCCGACGTCGCCAGCGGTCCAGACCAACATCAGCACGGCCAACGCCTGGGCCAGCGGCTGGCGGCGCTGGTCGCGCAAGCGCGGACGATGCGCCAGATCGGGAATTGCCCCGTGGTCGGTATCACCGGGCTACTGAACTCAGGAAAGAGTTCGCTCCTGGCGGCTTATCTCAGTCCAGCTGGACGACGACGCGTGCTGCGCGGGACGGCGAACAACCAGGGGACGCATCGCTTTGTGCTATGGTTGCCCGAGGTTTGGTGGCGGCAACCCGACTTGCTTCAAGTGCTGCGCAGCTACCTTACCGACCTGTTCGGGGCTGCGCCGGAAGAACTTTCGCAGGAGCCTTCCGAAGCATTTGCCCAATACAACGGAGAAATCCTGCAGCGGCCGCAGGCTTCCAATGGGCCAAGCGGTGCTGCGACCGATCCGCTGCGAACCCCGCTGATCGCGCATGACGCCGGGCTCGACCCGCTCGGGCTCGCCCTGCTCGATTGCCCCGACATCCAAACGGCGCTGGGGATCCGCGGTGCTAACCGGAGCGGTGACGGCGCGCTCGATACGGCTGAGGCAGCGGACGCTGACCAGGCTGAGACCATGCAGCAGCAGCGCCGTGAGCAACTGGGACGCGTTGGTCGGCTGTGCAGCGCGTTCGTAATCGTCAGCAAGTTGAGCAGTTTGCACGACGAAACCCTGCTGGCGATTCTCGATACGCTGCGTGATACGATGCCAGGAGTGCGCCGCATACTGGCCGTCAACAAAGTCAAAGCCCGCTACGCGCCCGAGGTCGTCGACCAGCAAGCCCAGCCGCTGGTCCAGCGTTTCCAGATCGCGGACGTCACCATGGCCTACGATTTTCGCAGCCATTGGGCGGAACAGCGGTTGCCGCCGGTGCCCGCCGGCATGCACGTCGATCCGAGCGATCCGCTCCCGATTTTTTTCCGCGCGGCCCGGACCGATCCAGCTTCGGCGGTGCAGCCGAGGTCTGCGCGAACGGAGGTGTCGGGCGAGGCCGATCAGGAGGAAGGGTCGAATGTCGGTCTACGGCCGCCGGCTGTCGCGCACTATTTGCAGAACCTTGGACAACTGTTGAAGCCCGGTAGCCTGGTGATCGAAGGTCGCCGCAGTGTGCTCGAGCAGTTGGAGGTGAAAGTCGCGGAAACCTTGGCCTGGTTCGAATCCAATCAAGCCCAGCGCCAGCGGCAGCTGCAACATGTGTGGCAAGCGATCGCCGACGCGTGCTTTGCCTTCATGGCCCAGCGCGATGCGGCGGACCGAGCGATCGGGCTGCGACTGCAAACTTCGCCAGCCATCATTGCTCAAATGTCCGACAGTCTCGTGCGGGCGGCGCCTTGGTCGATGCGGCCGAGCCTGGCCATCGACCGTTCGGTTCGCCAGCTTCAAAGCTCGATCGCCGGAGGTGTCAAACGCCTGCGCTGGTTGCAGTCGGCCAGTTCGGCGGCCGGAGAATTTCTGGGGCGGTTTCGGCAAGGGCACACCGGCAAGAT
>JBQCJB010000499.1:0-9972 GCA_051953155.1 Aureliella sp.
CGCTAGTATCCGAAGGGTGTCATATGGCGTCATATGCTCTCGATCGGCGACTGATTCAAGTTACGAACGGCGAATCCCCGCGGGAAAGCTTCTCCAGACGCACCAGCAGGCGACAAGCGTGTGTTCTCCAAGGGAGTTTCCATTTCGTAGTGCCTTGAGTCAGGGATTCCAGGGATATGGTTACAGCGAGTAAGACGATGGCCAAGAAGAAAAGTGCAGTCAGCAAGAAGGAAGATCGAGATAGCGATGGCTTGGAAGCTATCTATAAGCGCGAGCCAGGTCTGAAAACGACCTTGCAGCAGATCGAGAAACAGTTTGGCGAAGGTTCGATCATGCCCCTGGGTGGCGAGGGGACGCTCAAGATTGACGGTGTCCGCACCGGCAGTCTGTCGCTGGACATCGCCCTGGGTGGTCAAGGCGTTCCGCGCGGGCGGATCATCGAAGTGTTCGGTCCGGAGTCTAGCGGCAAGACGACCTTGGCGCTGCACATTTGTGCCGAAGCTCAAAAGGCAGGCGGCATCGCGGCGATTATCGACGCCGAGCATGCGTTCGACCCGTCGTGGGCCAAGAAGATCGGTGTGCAACTCGACACGCTCCTGGTCAGCCAACCCAGCTCCGGTGAAGAAGCCATGCAGATCACCGAGCATCTGGTCAAGAGCAACGCGGTCGATGTGATCGTCATCGACTCGGTCGCCGCCCTGGTTCCCAAAGCGGAACTCGATGGCGAGATCGGTCAGTCGCACGTCGGTCTGCAAGCTCGCTTGATGAGCCAGTCGATGCGGAAGCTCACTGGCGCCATCGCCAAGAGCAAGACGGTCGTGATCTTCATCAACCAGATCCGTGAAAAGGTCGGGGTGATGTTCGGCAGCCCGGAAACCACGCCGGGTGGTCGCGCGCTCAAGTTCTACTCGTCCTGCCGCATCGATGTCCGCCGCATCGGCAGCCTGAAAGAAGGCGAAGAAGTCGTCGGGCAGCGCGTTCGCTGCAAGATCGTCAAGAACAAGTGCGCCCCTCCGTTCCGCATGGCCGAATTCGACATGATGCACACCAGCGGCATCAGCTACGAAGGGGACTTGCTCGACCTGGGCACGACCCTCAAGGTGGTCAGCCGTAGCGGAGCCTGGTTCAAGTACAATGAAACGTACTTGGGACAAGGCAAGGAAAAGGCCCGCGCGTTCTTGCTCGAAAACAAGGACGTCGCCGAGATGATCAAAGACCAGATCATGAGCGAAGGTGGCTATACCGGACCGGAAGGCCCGGCCGCCATCGGCGCCGAAGCGGAAGCGGAGTCCGATTCCGAGGCCGAACTGGTCGACAGCTAACACACCGGCACCGCGGTCGCGCACCGCCACCGCGGTGCGGCCACTGCCCGCGTGTTTGCAATCTGGCCGGCGACTCTTTCCAGTCAGTCGGCCAACAGACTTAGCCACCAGTTCGGTCGTCAGCCTCCCCCGAGGCGGCGACCGAACTGCATTTATGAAAGGCGAACGATCTTTGGGCAGGCAAAAGATCATCCTGCGAGCCTCTGCGCCGGCCGCCCTGGCCACCGCGTTCCTGCTGTCGGCCGCCGCAACTGCGCACGCCCAGCCACCCCAGCCCCAATCCCCCTCCGAAGGCTTGGCAGTCGCGGCCAGCATCGAAGCGGCCACCATCGCCGCCATTGAAAAGGCCGAGCGTTCCGTCGTTGCGATCACCCGCGTGCGCCGCGATCAAGTGCCCGCAGTACGCGCCGACCAGTTGATCGTCCCCAACCAGTTCCCCCTGGCCGACTCGCCGGAAAACCCCGATTTCCTGCCTAGCGAATTTGCCAGCGGCGTCGTCGTCAGCCGCGATGGCATGATCGTCACCTGCGCCCACGCGCTGGACGATCCGCGACACTACGACTATTACGTGTGGCTGGACAAACGCGTCTACACGGCCAACGTCGTCGCGCGACCAGCCAAAGTTCTGGCCTCCGATCCCTACACCGACCTGGCTATCCTGAAGATCGACGCGAACGATTTGCCGTCGATCGAGTACGGCGACGCCGCGCAGCTGCGCAAAGGCAGCTTCGTCATTTCGCTCGGCAACCCCTACGCAACTGCTCGCGACGGACAAGCCAGCGCCAGCTGGGGCATCGTCGCCAACTTGCAGCGCACCGCGCCGCCGCGCCCCGCAGCTGAGAACAGCCTGCTGGCCAAGGAAAGCCAACATCAGTTCGGTACGCTGATCCAAACCGACGCCCGACTCAACCTGGGCACCAGCGGCGGAGCCCTGATCAATCTGCAAGGACAAATGGTGGGCCTAACCAGTTCGCTGGCGGCCCTCAGCGGCTTCGAGCAGTCAGCCGGCTATGCGATCGCGGTCGATGACATGTTTCGCCGCGTCGTCGAAACGCTGATGTCGGGGCACCAACCCGAGTTCGGCTTTTTGGGCATCCAGCCCGAGGAGCTGCGGCCCCTGGAGCGCCAAGCCGGTTTGACCGGCGCGCGTGTCAGCCTGGTCCTGCCGGGCCTGCCGGGCGATCAGGCCGGACTGCGCAACGACGATTGCATCACGGAGGTCAATTCGCGGCCGATCGATGACCGCAATGGCCTGTTCCGCGAGCTGAGCCAGTTGCCGGCTGGCGCGCAGATCGAGTTGACGGTTCTGCGCCCGCGCCGTGGCGAAGCGCAGTTTACGCCGCTGAAATTGAAAGCCACGCTCAGCAAGAAATATGTGGCCACCTCGCGTCCCGCCTACGCGCTGCATGGCCCCGAACCGTGGCGTGGCATGCTGGTCGAATACGTCACTGCCATGCCGAGCGAATTGATGCGCGGCGGACCAATCGCCCAACGTCGCACCGGCGCCAAGCTGGCCGTGCTGTCAGTCGAACCCGATTCACCCGCTTGGCGCGCGGGGCTGCGGGCCGGGCATGCCGTCCTCTCGATCAACGGCGCCCGTCTGTCCAGCCCCGAAGAGTTTTATACGCAGGCCGCCAAGAGCCAGGACTCGGTGCAGCTCCAGGTCTATCGAGGTACCGACCGCCTGGAAACGGTCACGGTCGATCCCTGACGCATGCTGCTCGGCAGTAGCGGAAGCTTTGGCTCACTCTTGGTCGCGGGCAGCTACCAGAATCTCCGCCAATTCGCCAAGAACGATGGCGGTCGCGCCCCAGATGTGGTTTCCATCGAACTCGATTCCCAGGGCGGTCCAGCTGACGCCGCCTCGAACGTGGGCGCGGACCACGTGGCGGCCGAGGTCGAGCAGATAATCGACCGGCAAGGCCAACACGGACTCCACCTCGTCGGGACAAGGTCGATACTCCAGCGGTCGATCGACGACGGCCAGGCAAGGAGTCAAGTAGAAGTCGCTGTTGTAGACATAGATGCTTTGCAGCTGAGCCAGCGTTCGCGTCGGAAATTTGTCTAATCCGAGTTCCTCGCAGAACTCGCGCTCGGCCGCAGCCGTTACCGTCTCGCCCGCCTCCAAACGGCCGCCGGGCAGACAAATCTGCCCGGGATGATCGGGCAAATGGTTGGGACGCACGGTCAGCGGAATGGACCACCGGCCATCTCGTGGTTCAAACAAAACCATGACCGCAGCCTGCCGCGCGGTGGGCAGCGGTGGACAAAAATGCCGGCCGTAGGACAGCGAGGGACTGAACCGCCGCCGACTCGCATGCCGCCGAGCTACCGAAGCCCGGCTCGGAGCGTCCGCGCCGCCGCTTAAAAACCTCTCTTCGTCGCCCAGCTGCGCAGTGGCGAGCAAGTTCGACGCCAGCAAGTCGATCAGGCGGGCGCCGTCCGGTTCACATTTCGCGTTCATGCCTTGTATGATAGGGTTCCCCGTCGTCCGGTCCATACGAATCCGCACAAAGCCCTCGGAATGAGCAGAGTCAAGTTCAGCCATCTCGCCAAGCCGGGCACGTGGGCCTGGACGCTCTTGCTAGCGGTCGGATTGGCGTTTCCCCTCCGAGGTGAACCGCCAACCGAACAGTCCCCGCTCGTGCGGTTGGACAACGGCCAGCTCGCCTTGGGCCTGTCGCAGCAATCTGGCGGCGGCATCGCCTGGCTCTCCGCCTCCGACTCGAGCCGCAATCTGGTCAACGCCTACGACCGCGGACGCTTGATCCAGCAGTCCTACTATGGACGAGCCGATGGGTCGCTGTGGAACGACAAACCGTGGCGATGGAATCCCGTCCAAGGGGGCGATTGGCGCGGCCATCCAGCCAAGATTCTCGAACTGCGCTCGACCGCGACCACTGCGTATGTCAAAACCTTGCCCAAACATTGGGCCAGCGGTCAGGACCTGACGACCACAACCATGGAGCAATGGATCGACTTGGCCGGCCCGATCGCACACATTCGCTATCGGTTCACTCAGCGCGGCGGCGACGATCATCCCGCGCAGCACCAAGAGTTGCCGGCAGTATTCGTCGCCCCGGAACTCCGCTGGCTGGTCGTCTACACGGGCGCAGCTCCGTGGACCGGCGGACCGCTCGATCGCTCCCAACCCGGCTGGCCCAACGAAACCCGAGCAATGACCGAACACTGGGCCGCTTACGTCGACAATCAAGATTTCGGATTGGGCGTGTACGTGCCCGTGGCGGATCGGCTGACCTGCTATCGTTACGGCAAAACCGTCGACGCTCCCGATGCTTGCTCCTACCTGGCGCCGCTGGGCGAGTTCGCCATCACTTCGGATTTTCAGTGGGAGTACGAAGTGGCCCTGTCGATCGGCACCGCCGAGCAACTCCGTAAGCGATTCGCGGAGCTGGCTGCCAAACGCCGCGAGGAGGGCTCGCGATGAAACGCTGGCAAGCCCGAATGCTGTATTGGCCGACGCTCGGTTACAACTACCTGCTGGGCCGCGTATTCAAAGTGCGCAACTGGTGGGACCGGATCGACAAACAAGTTATCCTTGGCGCCCGACCATTCCGCCGCGACGCCAAACGCCTGCGCGACCTGGGCGTGACCGGCGTGGTCAACATGTGCGAAGAGTACTTTGGCCCGATGCGGGAGTACGAGCGGCTGGGCATCGAACAACTGCACCTGCCGACTATCGACTTCAATCATCCCCTGGAAGAGCATGTCGAGGCGGGCGCGGCATTCATCGAAAAACATGTCTCCAACGGCGGCACCGTCTATGTGCACTGCAAAGCGGGACGGGCGCGGAGCGCGACGATCGTTTTGTGGTGGCTAGTGCGGTATCGACACATGACACCGGCGGAAGCCCAGCAGCACCTGATCCAGTACCGCGAGCACATCAATCCGCGAGTCTATCTGCGACCGGTTATTCAAACTCTCTACGCCCGCTGGCGGGCCGAGCAGGGGAGTGCCGATCCGACGCGCGAGGCCAAAGCCGCGGTCGCGACGCTCGCGCCACCTCCGGACGCTCCGACGGCCGCCGACGATTCCGCCGGCCCGAGCGAACCATCGCAGCCCAGCAGCTGAACTTCGCTGAGGACAAGATCCGGAACTGTTCACGGCCCGGACCTTTGCTTTCCCCATCTGCACCGATCTCTTCCGGCTGAGGCTTCGGGTCTTCGCAGCCCACCTGGACTGCCGCGTCGAGCATGCTCACCGAGCGCGAAATCGGTCATGCGCCGCTCCTGGAAGCGGCCCCACTTGAAAACCTGGGCAAATCAGGCGATTCATGACAGGCCTCATGATTGAAATCTTTCACACACGTGATAGGATTCAATCATACGGATGGATGTTTTCAGGCGAGACACCCCGATCGAGCGCGATTTCGTCCGGATTTGGGTGACTTCAGGGCGAGTGCCGGGCGAAAGCGTTTCCGAGCAAAGCTAGCTTTAAAATTGCAGGGCAGGGCGTGAGCAGCGGAATAACCACCGAACAGCGGCGAGCCAAGCTGCTGGAGCTGATTCGCACCCAGGGATTCGTCTCGATTCCCGACCTGCGTTCGGCCCTGGACGTGAGCGAGTCGACGATTCGCCGCGATCTGGACGCGTTGGAGGAGACGGGCGAAGCCCAGCGGACGCATGGCGGCGTGTTTTTTACCGGTCCGACTGCCTCACTGCGGCTTTTCGAGCACAGGCGCGCCGGCCAGTGGGAGAAAAAGCGACAAATAGCGATTGCGGCCAGTCGCCTGATCGAAGCGCATGATACGGTTCTGATGGACGGGGGGAGCACCACCTACGAATTGGCCAGGCAACTGGTCGGCCGACCGCTGCAGATCGTCACCAATTCCTTGCCGCTGGCCAACTTGTTTGCCGCCAGTGAGCAGGTCGATCTGGTCATGCTCGGCGGATACGTGCACAGCCGCACAGGCGTTTCCCTGGGTCCTTACGCCAATCAGATGCTGGCTTCGCTCAACGTGCAGAAGGCCGTGTTAAGCATCGCTGGAGCCGACGAGCGAGGTTACTACAACAGCAACCTGCTGCTGGTCGAGACCGAGCGGGCCATGATGCAGGCTGCCGACACGACGATTGTCGTCGCCGACAGCAGCAAGTTCGGTCGCAGTTCGTTGGCGCGGCTCTGCCCTTTGGCGGATGTCGACACGGTCGTCAGCGACGACGAACTGGACGAGAGCTGGCGACAGCGACTGACCGAGGCGGGTGTCGAATTGCACCTGGCCGAATCGGTCGGCGCCCACGAAAGCGACAAAGACAATCAAGCCTACAAAGACAACCAAGAAACCGCGTGACATTCGGCCCGAGCAGCAGCCTCCCCAATTTAAGCAGTGAGTGAATTCGATGAGTGTCGGCAGCGTGGATCGCAATCAAGTGGATCGCAGCCAGGTCGAACAACTAGTTCGGCAAATCGTCCGCCGCGTCATGGCCGCCCCGGGTGCAGGTCCCGCTGCGGCCGCAAGTTCGGCCGCGCCCCAACCGTCGACGAGTGGGCTTAAAAACGCTGGCGGCAAATTGGCCACCCCTTCGAATCTAGTGGTCAGCATTTCGGCTCGCCATGTCCACCTGACTGACGAACACGTTGAAAAGCTCTTCGGACCCGGGCGGAAACTGACGCCGGGCAAACCGCTCTATCAAGACGGCTTTTACGCGGCCGAAGAGACCGTGATGGTCGTCGGTCCGCGGCGACGGATGCTGCCGGAGGTGCGCGTGCTGGGACCGACGCGAAACTTCAGCCAGGTTGAGCTGGCCCTGACGGACGCGATCTCGCTGGGAATCGACGCGCCGGTGCGTCACAGCGGCCATATCGAAGGAACGCCGGGCTGCGTACTGGTCGGACCGGCTGGAGCAGTCGAACTGACTCACGGCGTGATTCGAGCCGCCCGGCACGTGCACATGAGCTTTCAAGAGGCGGAACGTCTGGGAGTCAAGAACGGCGACTTTATGACGCTGACCGTCCGCAGTCCGCAGTGCACGCTCTCGTTCGAGGACTTGCTCGTGCGGGCCGATGCCACCAGCAAGCTGGAGGTGCACATCGATACCGACGAAGGCAACGCCTGCAACCTCGACGCGGCCACCGAAGTCACCATCAAACCACAAGGCAAAGCCTGCCAGTGCAGCGGGCACTAGGTGCATTGATCGAACATGGATCGGCTCTGTCGGTCAGAGCCGGCGATAGGAAACAGGACAATTCGTTTTAATTTCCAACGGCGACCAGCCAGGAGAGAAGCAGAGTATGGCAAGAATTTCTGAAGCCTTGGGCATGATCGAAACCAAGGGATTCGTCTCTTTGATCGAAGCTACCGACGCGATGATGAAAGCGGCGAACGTCCAGTTCCTCGGCTGGGACAAGGTCGGCAGCGGCCTGGTGTCGGCTTTCGTCACCGGCGACGTGGCTGCGGTGAAGGCTGCGACCGATGCCGGCGCTGCTGCAGCGGGCCGCGTCGGCGAAGTGGTCAGCGTGCAGGTGATCGCTCGCCCGCATGAAGATCTGGCCCGCGTCCTCAAAGTCGGCAGCAGTTCGTCGGCCACCCCCGGCTAAGCTAGCCCCATCTTTCGCGCGGTTCATTCCCCGCGAGAAAAACTCCGTTCGTCATTCACACAACATTCGTATCGCCCTAGGTAGAGCAGAGAAATGCAGAAAGCAATTGGATTGATCGAGACCAAAGGTCTGTTGGCGCTGGTCGAAGCCACCGATGCCATGGTCAAAGCGGCCAGCGTCGAAATCGTCAAGCGCGTCGATATCGGCGGCGGCCTGGTCACGACGGTCGTCAGCGGTGACGTAGGCAGCGTCCGCGCAGCGGTCGAAGCCGGCGCAGCGGCCGCATCGCAGGTCGGCGAACTGGTCAGCAGCCACATCATCCCGCGCCCGGCCGAAGGCTTGGCTGCCGCGTTCTTCGGTGGCTAAGGATGAAAATACTCGTTGCCAACTTAGGATCCACCAGCTTCAAGTATCGCCTGCTCGACATGGCGACCGAGCGCCAATTGGCTCGCGGTGGCGTCGAGCGCATCGGCTCGCCCAGCAGTCGCTGCAGCGTCGAGATCGGCGATTACCGCGGCGAGATGGAAATGCAAGTCCCGCACCACGGCATCGCCGTTCGGGCTTGCGTGGAACAGCTGACCGATCCCGAACATGGCTGCATCCGCGATGCGGCCGAAATCTCGGCGATCGGTTTCAAAGCGGTTCACGGTGGTCGGCTACAAGGTGTTTTTCGGATCGACCAGGCCGTGCTGGATGCGATGGAAGAAGTCAGTTCGGTCGCGCCGGCGCACAATCCGCCTTACCTGGCGGCCATGCGCCAGTTGGCGTCGACGGTGCCCGACATTCCGCTGGTGGCAGCTTTCGAAACCGATTTCCATCGCACGATTCCTGCCGCGCGGCATCACTACGCGCTTCCCAAAGCGTGGTCCGACGCGTTGCCGATTCGCAAGTGGGGCTTCCATGGCGCGAGCCATCGCTACATCGCAACCCGTTCGGCGGAACTGCTCGGCCGCAGCGACGCGCGCGTCGTCTCGTTGCACCTGGGTGGTTCGAGCAGCCTGTGCGCGATCTCTGGCGGCAAGAGCGTGGCCACGTCGATGGGCATGAGCCCACAGACCGGCCTGCCGCAGAACAATCGCGTCGGCGACCTCGATCCGTTCTGTCTGCCGATGATCATGCAGCACACCGGGCTATCGCTGATCGACGTCTTGAAAAAGCTGTCGACCGAAGCCGGGCTGCTGGGACTTTCCGGCGGGCTGAGCGGTGACATTCGCGATCTGGAGCAGGCAGCCGACTCTGGCAATGCCGATGCGAAACTGGCTCTAGACGTTTACGTCGAAGAGATTCGCCGGCAACTGGGCGGCATGTTGATGGCCCTGGGAGGAGCGGATGCCTTGGTCTTCACCGGCGGCATCGGCGAGAACGGCCGTCGCATTCGCCAAGCGGTCTGCGCAGGGCTGAGCGAACTGGGCATCGAACTGGACCAGACTCGCAACCAGTCGGCGGGCGGCGAAACGCGACTGGAAAGCGCCCAGTCGCGGGTGCAGATCTGGATCATTCCCACAAATGAAGAGCTGATCGTCGCTCGGCAGACGCTCGGCGTATTGAAAGGCTGACCCGCGATGTTCGTCGCTTTAGTCACAGGCTCGGTCGTTTCGACCGAGAAAGTCGAATCGATGAAGGGGCAGAAATTGCTCGTTGTCGAACCGTATCGCTTGGACGGAACGAGTCGCGACAAGCTGGTGACGACCGGCCGCACGTTCGTCGCCGTCGATATGCTCGGCGCGGGCGTCGGCGATATGGTGCTAATCTCTCAAGGCAGCAGCGCACGCTTCACTCCCGAGACCAACAAGTTGCCCATCGACACCGTCGTCATCGGCATCGTCGACCAGGTCAACATTGAAAAGCAATCGGTCTACAGCCGGCGGCACGACACTCCATCCAACACCTAATCCAACTCCGATACTGATATGCAAATAAGCGAAGACCTCATCCGTAGCGTCGTCAGTCAAGTCATCCGCGAAGTCCGCGGTGCCGGCGGCTCAGCCAGCCTGGCCAGCGGCAGCGGCGCCGGTCGCTTCGGCCAATTCGATGACGCCGACCAGGCCGTCGCCGCAGCCCGACGCGCCTTTGAACAACTGCGCACGCGTTCGCT
>JBQCJB010000500.1:0-7329 GCA_051953155.1 Aureliella sp.
GTCCGAAGTCGTTCAGCCCCAGCCAGCGATACGAGGATCTCACTTCGCTCGGTTTCATCGTCGTCAAGATTGACGGTATGGGGACGGCCGGCCGCAGTAAAGCCTTCCACGATGTATGTTGGCAGAACCTCAAGGACGCCGGACTGGAGGATCGCATCTTGTGGATGCAGGCTGCGGCCGCACAGCATCCGGAAATGGACCTTTCACGAGTCGGCATCTACGGCACTTCCGCCGGCGGCCAGAATGCTGCCGCTGCCCTGCTGTTCCATCCGGAGTTCTATCGCGTCGGGGTAGCGGCCTGCGGTTGCCACGACAACCGGATGGACAAAGCCTCCTGGAACGAGCAGTGGATGGGCTATCCCGTCGGTCCGCAGTACAGCGCATGTTCGAACATCGACAATGCACACCGCTTGCAAGGCAAATTGCTGCTGATTGTCGGCGAGATGGATACGAACGTGCCCCCCGAGTCGACGCTCCGCTTTGCCGACGCGCTAATCAAGGCCGACAAGGACTTTGAACTGCTGGTGATTCCTAACGCCGGCCATGGCATGGGAGGCCGCTACGGCCAACGCCGCATGCACGATTTCTTCGTGCGCCATTTGCTCGACCAGTAGGACAGCCGTCTCGGCTGTCTAGCCAAACCGCTCCACTCAAATGCGCTCCGCTTGCGTCGCGCGAATCAAAACCTCTTGCTGGCGAAAACGTTGCTCGAGATCGCGCCGGTACGCCGTCCACCAGTCGCGGTCGAGCGCATCGGCCATGACTTCGAAGATCACCAGTTCGTCGCGGTAGGTGTGTCCCGATTCATCGGACCAGAGGCCGGTGGCCGGAGCGCGCAGGAACGCAGTGACGCCGCCGAATTTTTCAGCCAGCTCGCGGCGGACGGCGTCAAATGTTTCTTTGGGAAACGGCTGCTTCTCGTTATCCAGTGTCGGCAGAAAGATTTCGAAGACCCACATTCGACCAATGATCCTGTTACTTGGCTTGGTGGCGACGGCCAGATGAAATCGTCCGCCAGCACTCTTCTCCTAGTGGACAAACGCTTGCGGCCTTGGCCAGAATGAGCGTCTGAGCATTGCGACCCTGTCAGCGATTGACCTGCAGTTTTCGGGAGACAACTCATGACGCGCGAGAAAGCTTCTGACTTCGATCAACGTTTGCTCGATCTCTACGACGACTACGCACACGGTCGGATCGGCCGGCGAGACTTTATGCAGCGAGCTGCCGGGTTTGCCGTCGCTGGGGCAACGGTCGAGTCGCTCTTGGCGCGGCTCAGTCCGAATTATGCCTATGCCGAACAGGTTCCGAAAGACGACCAACGCATCAAGACCGAAACCGTCGAGTACGACTCGCCCAAGGGTGGCGGCAAGATCAAAGGCCTGTTGGCCCGGCCGGCAAAAGCCGACGGCAAGCTGGGCGCGGTCCTGGTCGTGCACGAGAACCGCGGACTGAATCCGTATATCGAAGATGTCGCACGGCGACTGGCAGTAGCCGGATTTTTGGCGCTTGCCCCGGACGGCCTTTCGCCGCTAGGCGGTTATCCAGGTAACGACGATGAAGGTCGGACCATGCAGTCCAAGCGTAAACCGGACGAAATGGTCGAGGACTTCGTAGCCGGCGCGCAGTACCTGGCCAAGCATCCGCAGAGCAACGGCAAGGTCGGCGTCGTCGGGTTCTGCTACGGCGGTGGCATCGCTAATGAACTGGCCGTGCGCTTGCCCGACGTCATCAAAGCCGCGGTGCCGTTCTACGGACGCCAGCCCGCCAAGGAGGACGTTGCCAAAATCAAGGCGCCGCTGCTGATTCATTACGCTTCTCTCGACCAGCGCATCAACGCCGGCTGGCCCGCGTACGAACAGGCGCTCAAAGCTGCGGGTGTGAAATACACGATGCACATGTACGAAGGCGTCAACCACGGTTTCCATAACGACACCACGCCGCGCTACGATGAGAAGGCGGCCAAGCTGGCCTGGGAACGCACGATCGCTTTCTTCAAAGAGAACCTCAGCTAAGTTCGGGAGCTTCGTCGATGCGCATTGGCGGTTGTTTTCTACTGGTGGCTTGCCTCACACTGCCTCACCTGCCTCACCTGCCGCTCCACGCTGCGGAGCCCGACGGAAAGGCGGTCCAGGCTTGGATCGAAACGGCTCTGCCGCAGACGCTGGAAAACTATCGTTGGCTGCACGCCCATCCGGAAGTATCGTTCCAGGAAGTCGAAACCGCCAAGTATGTCGCCCAGCAGTGGCGCGAGGCCGGCTTTGAAGTGACCGAAAACGTCGGAGGGCACGGCGTGGTGGCCGTGCTGAAAAACGGCCAGGGGCCAACGCTCATGCTCCGAACCGATCTGGACGCGCTGCCGGTGACCGAAGAGACGGGCTTGCCGTTTTCTTCCAAGCAGACGGTCACCACGGATGCTGGAACCAGTTCGGGCGTGATGCATACCTGCGGGCATGACATGCACATGTCCAGTCTGATTGGAGCAGCCCGCTACCTCGCGTCGCACCGCGACCAGTGGCATGGGACGCTGATGTTGATCGGCCAGCCGGCCGAAGAACGCGGCGCGGGGGCGAAAGCCATGTTGAAGGACGGCCTGTTCACACGCTTTCCCAAGCCTGATTATGCGGTCGCCCTGCACGTCGAGAGCGAAACGCCGACTGGCAAGATCGCCCTCCGCCCGGGCTATTCTTTGGCCAACGTCGACTCGGTCGATATCGAAGTCGTCGGCGTCGGGGGGCACGGCGCGGGGCCGGAAAAGACGATCGACCCAATCGTCCAGGCAGCCGAACTGGTGATGTCGCTGCAGACGATCGTTTCGCGCGAGATCAAACCGATCGAGCCAGCGGTCCTCACCGTCGGAGCGATCCATGGCGGCACCAAGCACAATATTATCGGCGACAGTTGCCACCTGCAGATCACCGTGCGGAGCTATACCGACGCGGTGCGCCAGAAGATTCTCAGTTCGATCAAGCGCCGCGCCAAAGCGATCGCCATGGCCTACGGTGCGCCCGAACCGACCGTCAAAGTCTCCGAGGGAACGCCCGCGCTGGAGAACGACAAAGAGCTGACCGAACGGCTGACGAAAGTTTTCCGACGCACGCTCGGCGAAGACAACGTGCTGGAGATGGAACCGGTCATGGGGGGCGAAGATTTCAGCCAGTATGGACTGGCCGGAGTGCCGATCGTCATGTTTCGCCTGGGAGCCGTGTCGCAGCGGCGGCTCGACCGCTACCGCGAGTTAGGGCAAACGCCCCCTTCGCTCCACTCCCATCATTTTTATCCCGACGCCGACGAGGCCCTCGCCACCGGCATCCGCTCGCTGGTCACCGCCACGCTCGAACTGCTGGGCGACGCATCGGCCAGCGCCCATTAAAGCGCTGTCCATGAATCCGGTGCCAAGTAAGCGCTCCCCATGAAAGCAGAGAACCGCCCGCTGGAATTGCGGGCGGTTCTTGAATTGCTGCGGCGTTGAACTTGCGTGTCAGCCGTCTGGTCTATTTGCGGGTCTTGAACATCGGGCCGCCGTAGACCGCATCGTCGCCCAGGTGCTCCTCGATTCGGAGCAGTTGGTTGTACTTGGCCATGCGGTCGCTGCGCGAGGCCGAACCGGTCTTGATTTGGCCAGTCGACAGGCCGACAGCCAGATCGGCGATTGTCGAATCTTCCGTTTCGCCGCTGCGGTGGCTGGAGATGGAGGTGTATCCATTGCGATGCGCCAGCTGGATGGCCTCGATCGTCTCGGTCAGGGTGCCGATCTGGTTGACCTTGATCAGGATGCTGTTGGCGATCTTTTCATCGATGCCGCGCTGCAGCCGCTCGACGTTGGTAACGAACAGGTCGTCGCCGACCAGCTGGACCTTGTCTCCCAGCTTCTGGGTCAGCAGTTTCCAAGTTTCCCAATCGTCTTCCGAGCAACCGTCCTCGATCGAGCAGATCGGATACTTGGCAGCCCAAGCCGACAGGAAGTCGACCATTTCGCCGCCCGAAAGTTTCTTGCCATCGATCGCGTAGGTCTTGCTCTTGGAGTCGTAAAATTCGGTGGCAGCGACATCCAGGGCGATCCAGATTTGCTCGCCAGCTTTGTAGCCCGACTGTTCGATCGCTTCCATAATCAGGTCGAGCGCTTCCTGATTGCTGCCCAGGTCGGGTGCAAAGCCACCTTCGTCACCGACGGCTGTGTTCAGCTTGCGGCTGCTGAGCACTTTCTTGAGATGATGGAAAATTTCGGTGCCTGCGCGGAGGGCGTCGCTGAAGCATTCGAAGCCCAGCGGCATGACCATGAACTCCTGGACGTCGACCGAGTTGTCAGCGTGCTGGCCGCCGTTGACGATGTTCATCATCGGGGCGGGAAGGATGTGAGCTCCGGCGCCACCCAGGTAGCGGTACAGCGGCAGTTGCGTGCACTGGGCCGCAGCCCGCGCGGTGGCCAGCGACGCGCCGAGGATCGCGTTCGCACCCAGCCGCTTTTTGTTGGGCGTGCCATCCAGCTCGCACATGACGCGGTCGATCAATCGCTGCTCGAGCGCGTCGAGCCCCACCAGGGCGTCACAGATTTCGGTGTTGACGTTCTCGACCGCCTTGGAGACACCTTTGCCCATGAAGACCGATTTATCGCCATCGCGGAGTTCCCAGGCCTCGTGGGCTCCGGTGCTGGCACCACTGGGAACAGCGGCTCGACCAATCGAACCGTCCATCAGTTCGACTTCAACTTCCACCGTCGGATTTCCACGGCTATCGAGGATTTGGCGGCCAATAACCGACTGAATAATGCTCATCTGACGTTCCTTAGATGGTCCCAAAAAGTGGTCGGGGGTTCTACAATGTGCTTTGCGGGCCGTTATTTTGGACCAAGCTCTGAAAAGCGACTAGTGGCCCCCTGCCTTCCCCTGAATGAAAATCTATTTCTCTGATGTTTACCGGACTGGTCGAGACCCAAACCCCGCTGATTGCCCTGGAATCGGAGCCGGCCGGCATGCGCCTGACGCTCGCCCGCCCGGTCCGTTTCGACGATTGCGCCTTGGGCGACAGCATCGCGATCAACGGCTGTTGTTTGACGATTGTCGAGATGGACGACCAGCGTTTGGTCTTTCAAGCCGGTGAGGAAACGCTCTCGCGGACGACGCTGGGCGAGCAGCAGGTGGGGTCGCTGGTCAACTGCGAACGGGCCATGCGTTTGGGCGACCGCATCGGCGGGCATCTGGTTTCCGGGCACATCGACGGCGTCGGCACCGTGAGCAATCGCGTGGACGAAGACGAGTGGTCGAAGATCTGGTTCAGCGCCCCGCCCGCTCTGATGCGGCAAATGGTTTCCAAAGGTTCGATCGCCGTCGACGGCACAAGTCTGACGTTGGTCGACGTGACCGAGTCCGAATTCTCCGTAGCCCTGATTCCGCACACGCTGGAGGTCACCAGCCTCGGGCGTTTGCGCGTCGGCGATCGGGTGAATCTGGAGACCGATCTGCTAGCCAAGTACGTCCAGCGGCAGCTCGAAACCGCTTGTATGGCTGGACCGGGCTAACGCACTATGTCGTCACGTCAAACTCTTTCGTATTTGGCCGCCCGTCTGGAAAGCGTCGGCATCCGACCGCAGGCACGCTTCGGCCAGAATTTTTTGATCGATCTGAACCTGGTCGATCTGATCGCCAAGACGGCCCAGCTGACGCCGCGCGATGTGGTCCTCGAAGTAGGCACCGGCATGGGCTCGCTGACGCGCTTGCTGGCCGCCTCGGCAGCCCACGTCGTCACCGTCGAGATCGACTCGCATATCGCTCCGTTGGCCCTGCAGGAGTTCGCGCATCTAGATAACGTAACCTTGCTGCAACTCGATGCGCTCAAGAGCAAGAGCCAGTTCGATCCGGTTGTCGTGCAAACGCTGCGTGAAAAACTGGCGGCTGTCCCCGGTGGCAAACTGAAACTCGTTGCCAACCTGCCCTACAACGTGGCCACGCCGATCATATCGAACTTCCTCAGCTTCGATCCGTGGCCAGTGCGGATCGTCGCCACGATCCAGAAGGAACTGGCCGAGCGCATCGTGGCCCGGCCCAGAACCAAGGACTACAGCGCGCTGAGCGTCTGGATCCAGGCGCAGGCCAAGGCGGAAATCGTTCGCGTCATGCCACCGAGCGTCTTCTGGCCGCGGCCCAAAGTCGACTCGGCCATCGTCGACATCCGCACCCAAAAGGTTCTCCGCGACCGCATCGGCGACGTCGAATTCTTTCACAACTTCGTGCGCAGCGTCTTCCTGCATCGCCGCAAGTTCTTGCGCGGCGCTCTGGTCAGCAGCATGAAAGAGCACTTGGACAAGGCGGCGATCGACGACCTGATGGCCGAATTGAAACTCCCGGCCGATTCGCGGGCCGAGCAGTTGTCGATCGAAGAACTGATCGATCTGGCGCGGGCGGCGCAGCGGCATTGGCAGACCGGTCCATCGCTGGCAAGGAGCCCGAACGACGATGAGTAGTTCCGGATCCGCCGACAGCGCCCCTCGGGAACTCGAGGAAGGTGACCGCCTGGGACCGTACACGATCGTGCGCAAGCTCGGCAGCGGCGGTATGGCTGACGTGTATTTTTCGATACACGAAGAACTGCATCGGCCGGCGGCTGTGAAAGTGTTGCGGCCATCGCTGGCGGCGGACGAATCGAACCTTCAACGTTTCATGCAAGAGGCCCGCGCGGCCGCCTCGTTGGTCCATCCGAATATCGTCCAGGTGTACGACGTCGGACAGGAGGATACGCCCAGCAAGGGCTCGATCCGCTACATCGCCCAGGAATACGTGGCTGGCACCAACCTGCGGCAGTACCTGGAACAGCACGGCACGCTCAGCGTTCGCGAAGCCCTCAGCGTGCTGCTGCAGACCTTGGCCGCGCTGAAAAAGTCCTCGTCGGCGGGCATCGTACATCGCGACATCAAACCCGAGAACATCCTGCTGACCAGCGACGGCGACGTCAAAGTCACCGACTTCGGACTAGCGCGACTGCTGCACGACGACCCGCAACTGACGCGCGCCGGCACGACGCTGGGCACGCCAATGTATATGAGCCCCGAGCAGCTCCAGGACGGCGAAGTCGACGTGCGCAGCGACCTCTACTCGCTCGGCGTGACCCTGTTTCACATGCTGGTCGGCAAACCGCCCTTCTCGGGCGAGACGCCCTTGGCGCTAGCCATGCAGCATGTCCAGGCACAGCCACCCAAGCTGCACGAGTTGCGGCCGGATGTGCCCAAGTCGCTCTCACGGCTGGTCGAGCGGCTGCTGGCCAAACAGCCACATGATCGTTTCGGCAACCCGGACGAGGTCTTGGCCTTCCTGCGCGCCGAGCGCAAAGACGGGCTGA
>JBQCJB010000501.1:0-2895 GCA_051953155.1 Aureliella sp.
TGACAAATTCAGAGTAGCGATGGTCGGCCTCGGGTTCGGTGCGGAGTTCATTCCGATCTACCAGCGCCATCCGAAGGCCAGCGTCGAAGCGATCTGCCGCCGCAACCAAAAGGATCTCGACGAAGTCGGTGAGCGCTTCGGCATCGCCAAGCGCTATACGAAATTTGAACAAGTGCTCGCCGACAGCGACATCGATTTCGTCCACATCAATTCGCCGATTCCCGACCACGGCTGGATGTCGATCGAAGCCTTGAAGGCAGGCAAGCACGTCATGTGCACCGTGCCGATGTCGACTTCGATCGAAGAGTGCGAAAAGATTTGCCAGCTCGTGCAGGACACCGGCTTGAAATACATGATGGCCGAGACCGTGGTCTACAGCCGCGAGTTTCTATTCATCAAACAGCTGTACGAAAGTGGCGAGCTGGGCAAGATCCAGTACATGGCCGCCAGCCATCCGCAGGACATGGACGGTTGGCCCGAGTACTGGGAACGGATGATTCCGATGCACTACGCGACGCACGTCGTCAGCCCCGTCCTGGGTCTGGTCAACGGCCGCGCCGAGTACGTCAGCTGCTTTGGCTCGGGCACGATCCGCGAAGAATTGGCCAAAAAGTCGGGCAACAAATACGCTGTCGAATCTTGTCACATCAAGATCAAGGACAGCGACATCGCCGCGCACATCTGGCGTTTCCTCTTTGACACCGCTCGGCAGTATCGCGAAAGCTTCGACGTTTACGGCACGAAGAAAAGTTTCGAGTGGACGCTCGTCGAAGGCGAGCCGCACGTTCTGCACACCGCCAAGAAACCCGAACCTGAGATCGCGAGCAAGATCGAAGTGCCCGACTTCGCTCACTTGCTGCCCAAAGAAATCCAAATGTTCACGCGCTCGATCCAGGACGCGGAACACTTGTCTTTCATTCAGGGAGGCGGGCACGGCGGTTCCCATCCGCACCTGGTCAACGAGTTCTTGACCGCGCTGGCCGACAACCGCGACCCCTGGCCCAACGCCGTCCAGTCCGCCAACTGGACATGCGTCGGCATTTGCGCCCACCAGTCGACCGAGCAAGGAGGACAGATCGTCCACTTGCCCAAGTTCACGCTGGCGTAACGCAGCCGACAGTGAAACCCAAGTGATCGCCCGCGCCAGTTTCCTCAGGCCGGGCCGATCCCGTCAAAGGTTTTCCAGTAGCCGCCGCGAGCATGGTCGCAGCGAACCCGCGCACCGCGTACATCAGGCAGTATTTGTCCCGCGGCGAAAGCTGTCTGGCCGCCGACCAGCGTTCGGACAGGCCAGCCTTGCAGCGTCTGGCCTGCCCAAGGACTCCAGCGGCTCTTGGTGAACTGCTCTTCGTTCTTGATCGTGCGCCGAGCCTGCATGTCGACGAGCACCAAATCGGCGTCGTAGCCCACTTCGATTCGTCCTTTGCCGACCAGGTCCCAAACCCGCGCCGGGGCGTCGCACATCCAGTGCACGACTTGTTCGAGCCGGCACCGGCCTTGGTTGACTGCGTCCAGCAGTAGAGCCAGGCTGTTCTCGACGGCTGGCAAGCCGCTGGGAGACTTGGGATACGGCTGCGATTTCTCTTCCAGCGTGTGGGGCGCGTGGTCGGTGGCGATCACTTGAATGCGTTCTTCGAGCAACGCCGACCACAGTGCCGCCGCATCCTCCTTCGATTTGACCGATGGATTCATCTGCACCAAAGTTCCCAGCCGGGCGTAGTCGTCGGTCGAGAAAAACAAATGGTGCGGGCAGACTTCCGCCGTAATCAGCGGCGCCGGTGCCGAAAGCAGCGGAATTTCGGCTGCCGTGCTGACGTGCAACACGTGGAAGCGATGGCTGTACTTTCGTGCCAGCCCGATCGCACGTCGCGTAGCGACGACGGCCGCTTCGACATCGCGGATCCGCGAGTGGTCGTGCACGTCGGAGGTCTCGCCCACGAGTGCGCGGTTGCGGCGGACGGTTGTCTCATCCTCGCAGTGGGCGCAAATCGGCAGCGTCGTCTCGGCAAAGATCCGCTCGAGCGCGGCTTGCTCGTCGACCAACAGACTACCGGTGCTTGAGCCGATGAAGATTTTGATACCGGGAATGTCGGTGGCCCTGGCCAGTTCGGCCACATTCGACTCGGTAGCTCCCATATAGAAACCGAAATTCACCGCTGAAACTTCGGCGGCTCGGGTGTATTTCCAGGCCAGCGACGGAGCGTCGATCGCTGGCGGGTTCGTATTGGGCATTTCCAGATACGTCGTAACGCCTCCGGCGGCGCAGGCGCGGCTGCCGCTGAAGAGGTCTTCTTTGTGCGTCAGCCCTGGCTCGCGGAAGTGGACCTGATCGTCGATGACGCCGGGCAAGACGACCAGGCCGTCGGCATCGACAATCTCGTCGGCGGCCGAGCGAGAGTCGGCGTCGACAGCGACAATCTTGCCGCCGCTGAGCAAAAGGTTGGTTTCGACTAGCGCATTTGGTAGAACTACCTGCCCGCCGCGGATCAGTATCGTTTTGCTCATTCGCTCAACCCGTTCCTCCCAAAAGCCAAGAGAGCCATTGCACCATGTCTGTCCGGGCACCATACCGTGAACGCCTCCAACCATCAATGGCCGCTATGCCGCTGCTGGCGATTGTCAGCCTGTTCGCCCTGGTCGCACCTGCCTGCCGGGCAGCGGACGACTCCAGCGATGCACCGGCTGCGTTGCTCCGGTCGGCTGCTGACGCTCTCCAAGGTGACCGGCGGGAAGACGCCATTCGGCTGGCCAAGCAGGCGAGCGACAAAGGCCTGCAGGAAGCGGCCGTCCAGCAGCGCGCCGCCGAGAGCCTGTTTTTGGCCGGCGATGGCACGGGGTCACTCCCGTGCTTCGGACGGGCTCGTCCTCGGGTCCGGTGTGCCAGAGGCCGGAGCC
>JBQCJB010000502.1:0-2670 GCA_051953155.1 Aureliella sp.
CGGCCGGTGACGTCCGCGTCGCCGCCAGTGCCCCCAGCTACGCCGTCGAGCCCCAGCCAAGTAACCGTGTCGCCGGTTGACAGGACGCTGTCTCCATTGTCCTGCGTTACCACAAACGCGCTGGCCGGGCCGACGTAGAAATCGGCGGCCATCAGTTGGCGAGCCTCGAGGCTTTCGTGCATCGCCAACCGGAACAGCCCAGTGCGGTGCGAGCGGCTGTCAAAACGCCGTGTTTGGTAAGTTCGCAGCCGCGCAGCAGCCGTTTGCGGCCGCACGCCAATCAGCGACAAGAGAGCCACCCACAAGCATCGCACTCGGGAGAACAACCAGTGGCCGGCAGTCAGCGGCGTCCGGAAGGCTTGCTGCCACCATGCGAGGTGTCGCTGCCGGCGCTCCGCGAACGAGAGAGTTGCCTGCTTGATGCGCTCGCGTAGTTTCATCGCCTTGTCGCGACCGCGGGCGAGGCGTGCTTTGAAGGAAGATCCTTGTTGGCCGTGACGATGACTGCGACGGATACTCATTAGGTCAAACTCGTTTTTTAGGGGGATGTCAGTGGTGCTGAGGGGAATCGATTCAACTGAAAAACCGGCGGGCCGCGCAGAATCTTCCGCTACCGGCCGGGGGTGCCGCTGGCTTGGAAACCGTTCGCGAATTCGCAGTCGGTGAAAACCCGACCGGGCACGAACAGCCACGCCACGCAGCCTGAGAAACTGGGGCTAGCCGAGCAGAGGCGACAGTGCCAAGGGGCACAGCTCGAGCGTCGTCGCAGAGCGTTTCAAGAAATCGGCCCAACGTGGCTCGGCGTTGGTAACGTCACTGGCAGCTGACGCGACTCCGTCGCTCTCTGCCGCGGAAGGCTTACGGTGATTCATGAGGTGCCTGTCTAGATGACGTAAACGGTCCGAAAGCAAGTCGCTCGTCCCGCAGATCTGGGTGAAAAACCCTGCCGCCCTACGTGAACGTTTGAGCGCTGGGATGTCCAGCTATAGCGATTGCACCGGCTGAAATGTCTAGCGAATCTCGAAAAAATGCTCTTGCCGGGCGACCTCCGGTGGCTCGGCAAATTCCCCACGCCGTGGGTGTGGTTCTCACTTTAACTCGGAAGGTTGACGAGTCAATTCCACGGACTAGAGTGGGCTGCGCCCCACGAGCGCACCTAAAAATAACGGCACGCTTAATAATAAGCACCTTTGGGTAAACTTAAAAAGCCGCCGGTGCTGGACACAAATGTCCACTGCGACAGTTTTCTCTTAGAAGAAAGCCCCCTCATGGGCAGAGGCCGCCAACCGAGGCGGCGAAATGGGGTTTTACACCACCACTTCTTCTGGCCAGATGCATCGAGAAAGCCTGGCCCGCAAAAAAAGATTTTTTTACCAATAGCAGCCTGAGCCTGCTGTGCCTAGACCAATGGCAGCACTTTAGCCAACGCCTCACCGCTCCGCGGGAACGAAGTGGAGCGCCTTCGGCTCAGTTAAGAAGTCGCTCAGAGCGAAATCGAGCTCGCGCGTTAGTTGCGTGTGCGCTCGAGCAGCTGCAGATTCGCTTCCGCAAACGCTTTGCCCATCAGGGCGAACGTTTTCGCGCAGCCGAGGTAGTGGTAGCCGGCGTTGGAAGCCCCGCGTTCCCATAACGCCACGTCCGCCGGCGAGATCGTCTTGGCCTCGAACTCTTTGAGGTACGCGCGCTTTTGCGCAGCGGTCATCGATCCGTCGGCGTTCGCGTAATCTTTGTGCTTTGACTCGAGGTAGTACTGCATCTGGCGGACTTTGTCCCGCTTGTCGGCGATCGCGCCGAGTTCCTCGGACCAGAACGGAGCCGTCTCGACCGCCACCACGTTGCCGCGGAACTCGGGCAGAGCTGCCGGAGCGGCCATCGCCTTGCGGAACTCGATGGTCTGCGGATTGGCCATGGCCCCGCCTACCCCCAGCACACCGATCACAAACGGCATCTGCGGCGCACCCAAGTCATGCCGCACGTCTCGAATGAAATGAACCAACGCGTCGCTGTAAGCCTGATAGCCGCCGGGCTGCTGTCGCTGTGGATACGTTCCCGAATCGACCAGATCGTTCCAGCCTTGGAACCAAACGAAGCCCGACAGTTCGTAGCCTTGCTCCGCGCGATAGTCGGGAACGACGCGCCGAATGTCCGCCAGCACGCGCCGCACGTGCTCGATCATCAAGCGGTAATACGCCCCGGTCTCCTTGGCCTTGGCCTCCTTGAGAGCCGCCACGTCCTTGCCCTGCCGACGAAAATTCTCGAGCTGGCTGTCCGAAAAAACGTAGGGGCCAGCACTTGGGGGCCGGAAATCAGTGTTCAAACTCTTCCCGCCCCAAGCCGTTTTAATAATCAGCACGGGCTCTTCGAAAGCCGCGTCCATGGTCAGTCCAAAGGTGAACTCGGGGCCGATCTTGCCGCCAGCTTGTTCGGGTTGTCGCCGCGAGCCGTAACCTGCCGTGAGTTTTCCGAAACCTTCGCCGTTGTTGTCGCCACCCCCGGTGAAGTACGAGATCCACGCCCCCTCGCAGACATGCGGCTTGCCGTCGGGATCGCGCATCTGCGCCAGCAGCGGAGCGGTCGCCGGGTCGTCCCCGATGTAGTCGAACGTTTCGACTTTCGCATGCCCTTCCATGTTGGATTGCCCGGCCAGAATGAAGACGCGCAGCGGTTTGG
>JBQCJB010000503.1:0-5786 GCA_051953155.1 Aureliella sp.
ATGCTGCGGGCGTACTGACGGCGCTCGTGCTGATGGCCTGGATCTCGGGCAACGGGTTAATCTATGTCATCGGCGGAGGTCGGATAAATCCTCGCATGTCGATGGTTCCGTTGCTGGTTCCCCTTGGCGTGGCTCTCACCAGCGGACTGGTCAGCGCCGCATACAGCACAGCCATGGCCAGCTACCGCAAACGCAGCGAAAAGTAGGCCAGCCGTCTCGGCTGTCCAGCGGACCGCTCACAACTCGCAAGCCTCTTGTTCATCCAGTCTGTTTCCCCGTGGAGCGACCAATGATCCTTCGACCAGCCTGTAGATCACTTTGCGGTCTTGCTCTCAGCATGCTGGCGGTCTCGGGACCATTGCTGGCCGACGAGCCCACGCGGCTCGATCCACGCGCTTCCGCTCTCTCGCCGGCTCACTGGCGGCAGGAGCGGCGGATCGTCGATATGCACATGCACATCTCCGACAAGAGCGACGTCTTTGAAAAAGCCATCAAGGTCATGGACGCGTCGGGCATCGGCGTCGCTGTCGAACTCGGTTCCGGCACGGTGACACACAAGCCAGATGCGATATCCGAGTTCCAGCGCGTCAAGCAATTGGCCGAGGCAACGGCACCCGGGCGATTCGTGCATTCCATGTTGCTCGACTACAGCGGCTGGGACGATCCCGACTGGAGCGAGCGGGCGGCCGCACAGATCGAGGAAGGCAAACGGCTGGGAGCGGCGGGCTTGAAAGAATTCAAACGCTTGGGGCTGTTCCTCCGCGACGGCAAACAGAACCTGATCAAGATCGATGATCCGAAGCTGGACGCCGTTTGGTCAAAATGTGGCGAACTGGGTATGCCGGTGTCGATCCACGTCGCCGACCCCAAAGCGTTCTGGGAACCGCGCGACGAAAATAACGAACGCTGGGAAGAGCTGCGCGATCATCCCTCGTGGTGGTTCGGCGACCGCGCCAAGTATCCCGAGCGTCTGGAACTGCTGGCTGCCTTGTCGCGGGTGATAGGCCGCCACCCCAAGACGACCTTCGTGGCCGTGCACTTCGCCAACAATGCGGAGGAGCTCGATTGGGTCGATGCCGAACTGACCAAGCACCCCAACATGATGGCCGACGTGGCGGCGCGCTTGCCCGAAATCGGCCGGCATCCGCCGGAGCAGTTGCGGCAGTTGTTCATCAAACACCAAGATCGCTTTGTTTTCGGCAGCGATTTTATGGTCAATACGCGATACATCCTTGGGTCAGCGGGTGATCAGGAACGTCCGACCGACCAGGATGCGTTGACCTTCTTTGCCAAGACGTGGCGGTTCTTTGAAACCGACGACCGCAATTGGGCGCACATGACGCCGATCCAAGGCAACTGGACGATTAATAGCGTCAATCTCCCGCCTGAAGTCTTGCGCAAGATCTATTTCGACAATGCGCGAAAGCTGTTGGCCCAGGCATGGCCGCAGCCCGTCATGAAGGCGGCTCGCATCGAAGAGGATTTCGCGCCCGACGGCCAGCTGGATGACAAGGCCTGGCAATCGGCCGCCCCGGTGCGACTGGACTATTCACTGGCCGAGGTCACGGCCATGCCGCAGCTCAGTACTGAAGTGAAAGCCTTGTGGAGCGACAAGTTTCTCTACCTCGCCTACGAGGCTCCGTTCGCCGAGCTGAAGATGGCTGAACAACCGGGCGACGGCGAGCGGCTCGGCCTATGGGATGACGATGTCGTCGAAGCCTTTATTGGCCCTGATCCCGCTTCGCCGAAAGAGTACTCCGAGTACGAGTGGGCGCCCAACGGCGAACGTCTCGATTTGAAGCTCAGCCTACCGGAACGCGACTTTCCGTGGAGCAGCGGTATGGAATCGGCGGTCTCGGTCGACCGGCAAGCCAAGCTCTGGCGGACCGAGGTGCGGATTCCGCTGTCGAGCATCAGTCCGCAGGCTCCGCGCGCTGGCTCGCGTTGGCGGTTGAATCTCTATCGCCACGACAACGCCCACCGTGTATTTCTCGCTTGGAACCCAACGCTTACGCGCACGGCCCACACGCCGGAAATGTTCGGTTGGCTGGAATTTGCGGACTGAAATTCCCGACGCACCGGATTCGTTGTCGGCCGCTCAGGCGCGGGCGGCGAGCGCTGCGCGGAAGGGCCAGAGCAATGCCGCGACCATCGAATTGATCGCGCGAGCAACCACGGCGAAAACGTGCCGGCAGGCGACGACGAACGGGTGCGCTGCCAGCCGCACGCCGGGTACCTTTTCGAAGGCCAGGTGACCGATCAGCACCAGAAAGATGCCGCCGAACTTGGCCCCTTTCTGGATGTGATAGTGTCCGACTTCGTGGTGGATGATCGGCAGATTAAAGAACGCGACCTCTGTCTTGACGAATGTGTCCCAGTACAGCTCGGTACACAGCAAGATGCCCACAAAGCCGACCAGCAAGAAGGCCGTGTGCTCCAGCCACGGATGTCGCTCGAGCAGTTTGATGCAATAGCCAGCGACCAAACGCAGCGTGATGATGCCGATGGTTACGCCCAGGTAAACCAGATAAATGTTCTCCCGAGCGAACGCGACGGCTGCCACGACGTTGTCAAAGCTCAGGCTCAGATCCAGTAGCGCGATCATCGCGATCGTCTTGGCAAAACTATGCCGCGCCTTGCCGGCCGCGCCTGGGTGTTCGTCTTCGTCTTCGCTTTCGGCAAAGTGGTTGCACATCAACCAGATGAGATAGCCCGCGCCGAAGGCCATCAGATAGTGATTGTTGATGATCACTCCGGCTAGCATCAGAGCCAGGAGCCGAAAACCATAGGCACCGGCATAACCGATCGTCATCGCAACCTTGCGCTGCTTTTCATCCAAGTGCGAAGCCAGCGCGGCGATCGCCAACGCATTGTCCACCGAGAGCAGTCCTTCGATAACGACCAGCGCGACGATCACATAGGCCGCCTGGACGGTGAAAACCGAAGACCAGTCCAGAGCGGCGAATAAATCCAAAACCATCAACAATCACTTTCCAGCTGAAATGGACCCCAAGAGATTTCGACTTAGGGTTTATCGGTTCGCAGTGGGGAGGCGGGCAGACCTTTTCCGTTGAAGAGGTTGCCTTTGGGGTTCGCCTCCCAGGCATAGCGGGCCGCGACAGGCTTGTCGACTTCGGGATGGGACAAGATCACCGAGTTGCCTTCAATGCGAGCGGTCGCCGGTTTCCACTGGCGATTTTCTCCGGCGATGACGAAACCTGTCAATGCGCCCTCCTTGGCAATCAGACCTCCATCGGTGTGGTCGAACGTCACACGGATCTCGGAGCCACGGATTTCATGGCCGACCGGCAGCGGCCCGCTGGTCGCTTGATCCTTTTGGCCGTAGACGCTGCCCAGGGCCCACATCGCCAACCGCAAACCCACTGCCTGCTTGTTCTTGGGATGGATATCGCCGGGATCGCCGATGTCGATCGTGATCGCCATTCCCGTTTTCGGCAGCCGCAGCGTTTGCAGCATCGCTTCTCGGACGACCATCCAGTCCTCGCCGCTGCGATTGAAATTTGGCAACTGCACCCAGGCGAATGGCAGCTCTTCGCCCCAGCGGGCTCGCCAGTCGCGGACCAGTTCGCTCAGTTGGTAACCGTACAACTGGCTCTTGTTGGGCTGGGCATTGGCTTCGCCCTGGTACCACAGAACACCACGAATCGCGAAGGGGATCAGCGGCGCGATCTTGCCGTTGAACAGTCCTCCGGGGCCGCCGCGGCGCTGGCGAGTGGCCACCGGGTCGGTCGGCCGCCGCGGCGCGGCTTTACCGGCTGCCTTAGCTGCGGCCGCTTGCTCCTTCCAGCGTTCCAAGGCGCGGGCATAGCGAGCGCGGGCGTCGGCTTCGTCGAAGGCCGCGTCCGCCTGACGCTGCTGTTCGACAGCGTCTTTCAGCTCCGGCACGCGCAGTTGGGCTTCGGCGGGCAACCATGATTCGATCGGGGTACCGCCGACTGAAGAATTGACCAGTCCGACGGGCACGTCGAGCTGGCTCTGGATCTCGCGCCCAAAGAAATAGAGCGTGGCCGAATAATTGCCAACCGTCTCGGGAGTGCACACCGTCCAGTTCCCCTTGGCGTCGGCCTGCGGCTCCGCAGCAGCCGTCGACTCTTCCTTGAACATGCGGATCAAGGGCTTTTGAGCGTTGGCTTTCTCGACGTCGAAGTTTTGGGCGCGAGACACCGTCATCGCCATGTTCGACTGGCCCGAGCCCAACCAAACTTCGCCCACCAGGATGTCTTCGAGGGTGTGCCGACGATCGGGCTGGGCACCGCGGATCGTCATTTCGCGCGGCTCCTTGCTGGCAGGCATCGCGGCCAGCCTTACAAGCCATTTGCCGTCGGCGCCGGCCGTGGCCTGCACGCTCTGCCCAGCGAATTCGACCGTAATTTTTTCGCCAGGGTTGCTCCAGCCCCAGATGGGCAACGGCTTGTCGCGCTGCAGGACCAGGTGATCGCCAAAGATGGCCGCGACCTTTAGATCGGCCGCCGCGGCTGGAGCCAGTGGTAGCAGCAGGCATGTCAGCGCCAGCAGCACAGGCAGTTGCCTTCGCGTTTGCAATCGGAACGTTCTCATGGTTGGAATCTCGCCTCGGTAAAAACGAATCTGCGATCGATCAGGCTCCCAAAGAGTGGGGCTGACCAGGTTCAACGGTTAGGGCCAATGCCAACGTCAATGTCAGAGCCTTAGCCGATCTCGAGCAACTCCTTGGCTACCGGCAATTCCCAGCCCTTGCGATACTCGGTGCGAATCAGTTGGTCAGCCTCGGGCATGCCGGTCGCCTTCAGACGCTTGGCATCCCAGGTGATCTTCTTGCCCAAGCGGACTGCCAGGTTGCCTAGCAACACGACTTCGGTGAAGGGGCCGGCGTAGTCGAAATTGGAAAGCGCCTGCGGTCCACCGCGTATGGCGGCCAACCATTCCGCATCTTCGTTTTCAACTCGCGGCAAACTCTTCGGCACCTCAGTGGCCATGGCCCCGCGCTCCGATGGCGTGATGATCCACTGCTCGGAACCTCGATTGAACAACATCAATCCGTCGTCTCCGACCAGGATGAGATCCCACTGGGCGGGCGAATCGATGCCGCCTTGATTGCGGGCGCGGCGCGGGCGAGTTTCGTTCGTCTCGGCCGTCGGCGTGCGCGGAGCGTCCTTGGTTGCGCGGGCGAGCAGTTCATAGGGCGCGTTGGCGCGCCCCTCGCGCATGCCGTCATACCACACGAATTTGACCGCGGGTTGTTCGACGGCGGCTGCCGGGCCAACGCTGGCACCGCGATCTCCGCCGCCGACCTTTTGGCGACTGGGAAAGCGATACGTGATCGTCGACCAGTCCGGGCCGGTCTCCTCGGTCATGCCGCCGGACTCCGCCTCGACCGACTCGGGCGAGCCGAGATCCAACGCCCAATATGGCATGTCCATGATATGGCAAGCCATATCCCCCAAGGCGCCGGTGCCAAAATCCCACCAACCGCGCCACTTGAATGGCACGTAACAGGCATTGTAGTCTCGCGTTTTCGCCGGTCCGAGCCAAAGATCCCAATCCAAATCGGCCGGCAATTTTTGGGATGCAAGTTTCTCGCGCTCGGCGAGGGCCGCGGCGCCTTGAGGCCAGATGGGGCGGTTAGTCCAGCAATGGACTTCGCGAACGGGGCCGATCACACCTGCGCGGACCAGTTCGACCGCTCGACGAATTGGTTCGCCGGCGTGCGCCTGGTTGCCCATCTGTGTAGCCACTTTGTAATGGCGAGCCGCGTTGGCCATGACGCGGGCTTCGAAGATCGTGTG
>JBQCJB010000504.1:0-3597 GCA_051953155.1 Aureliella sp.
TCGCTACCTGCACGCTGCCGGGGAGCACGCGCCGCGGATCAAGTTTTTCGAACAGACCGAGCCGCGCGGTTACGGCGACGCGCTGCTCCGGGCGCGGCCGTTCGCCGACAGCGAATCGTTCTTGCACCTGGTCAGCGATCACCTGTACGTCACCCGGCACACTCGGTCATGTGCAGCCCAGTTGGTGGCGATCGCCGAGCGCGAACAGTGCGCAGTCTCCGCCATCCAACCGACGCGCGAGAACCAGCTAGCCTATTTCGGCGCCGTCGGCGGATTTCCGGTTTCCAGACACGCCGGGCTCTACGAAGTAAAAACGGTCCTCGAAAAGCCGACGCCGACGACAGCCGAGCAGCACCTGGTCGTCGCCGGGCAGCGGGCGGGGTACTACCTGTGCTTGTTCGGAATGCATGTATTGACCCCGACGATTTTTGATCTGCTCGAGCGCTCGGTCGGACAGTTGGGTAGCGGCGAGACGGCGAATCTGTCCAGTTCGCTCAACCGCTTGGCCGAATCGGAACGCTACCTGGCGGCTCAGCTGGAAGGCGAACGCTACAACATCGGTGAAAAGTACGGACTGCTGGTGGCTCAACTGGCCATTGCCCTGGCGGGTGAAGATCGCGATCGCATCCTGACCGAACTCGTCGAACTGCTGGCCAAGAGGTGATGCGCGGCATGAGCCCAGAGTGCTTGATAAGCGATGCCCCGTGCGCTGACGCGGTGGGCCTGATCGATCAAATCTGTTCGCCAGTGGCCGAGGTGCGCGACGCGGCTCTGGATGCCTGGTGCCGTGGCAAGTCGGCCGACCAGTTGCTGGCCGCCTGTGCCCAGCTCGATCAGTTCCGCCGGCAGCGCGAGAATCTGTACGAGCGCGTGCGCGCGCTGTTCTTCCTCTACGCCATCCATCGGTTTCACTTGCCCGCGCAACTGCCAGGCCGCGAGATTGGCTCGATTCCCTTCGCCGGCTTCGAGAGCCTGCTGCAGCGCCGTTTCCATGAAGCGGTCGATAGTTTTTTAGCCGAGCAGAGTCGCCGCGGTCCGAGCGTCACGCTGTCCAGCGCCTTGGCCAGCGCGTACCATCGCCTGGCCTTTCAGACTCTCTCGGATCAAGTGCGGCGCAGCGTGCGCACGGTGCGCGGCAACCAGTGGATGTTTCGCACCGGACACCCGCAGGATTTGTCGCTGCGCATTCGGCAGGAACTGCGGACGCCGCTGGCCGATGGCAGTCTGCCGATCCTGCTCGAACGCACCAGCGTGCGCATGGACTTTTCTCACAGCGGCTGGAGCGACATCTTTTTTCTCGGGATGGATTTCCCCGAAGGCGCCCGGGTCATCAATGCCTCGATCGATCTGGCGGTCGAAGGCCGGCACGAACAGCCGCAACCGCCGATCGAATCGGCCATCCGCGTCATCGACCAACCGGTGCTGCGACTGGTCAGCATCGACTTGGACGCCAGCGCCGAGATTTCGCGGCTGGTCGATGTGTATGACTTTGGCAAGGACTACCTCGGTTTGCTCAAAGCGGCCATCATCGCCGCGGGATTGATTCCTCCCGGCATGGAAGGTTGCGACGTGGGCATCGAGGCGGTGCTCGGACGCCTGGTCGGTCCAGGTCTCGGTCTGGAGATCGTCAGCCGCGTCAACGACATTCCCAAGGGGTCGCGGCTGGCCGTCAGTACGAATCTGCTCGGATCGTTGATTGCAGTGTGCATGCGAGCCACTGGGCAGGTGTCGCAGTTGACCGGTTCGCTTTCGGAAGCGGACCGCCGCATCGTGGCCGCCCGTGCGATCCTGGGCGAATGGCTGGGTGGTTCCGGAGGCGGCTGGCAGGATTCGGGCGGCATCTGGCCCGGCATCAAGATGCTCGCCGGAGCCAAGGCCGAGGAAGGGGATTCCGAATATGGCATCAGCCGCGGCTGTTTGTTGCCGCGGCACCACGTCTTCAGCGACGACGAGGTAACGCCGGCCACGCGCGGGTTGCTGCAGGACAGCCTCATCCTGGTTCACGGCGGGATGGCGCAAAACGTCGGCCCGATCTTGGAAATGGTGACGGAGAAATATTTGTTGCGCTCGGAGGACGAGTGGGCGGCCCGTCGCGAAGCGATGGCCATCCTCGACGAGATTACCGCGGCGCTGAAGGCCGGCGACATTCGCCGCGTCGGCGGGGCCACGCACCGCAATTTCACCGGCCCGCTGCAGCGGATCATTCCCTGGTGCTCCAATCGCTACACCGAATCGCTAATCGAGCAGTGCCAGGAGCGCTACGCCGACGACTTCTGGGGCTTCTGGATGCTCGGAGGAATGGCCGGTGGCGGCATGGGTTTCATCTTCGCTCCCGAACGCAAGGAGGAAGCTAGCCAGTGGCTGGCCGATGCCATGCTGCGCACCAAGCGCAAGCTGGAAAGCTCGCTTCCTTTCGCGATGGACCCGGTCGTCTACAAGTTTGCGATCAATGACCGCGGCACCTGTGCGGAGCTGCACGATGATAGCCACCTGCCGCGCGGCTACTATGCCCTGATGGTCCCGCGATGGTTGCGCGAAAACATCCAACAGCTGACGCCTCAGACGCGCAGCCAACTGGAGCGCGTGGGCCAGCGCTGCCGCGAGGCGTCGGGCGGCGAACTGGCCGCGCGGCTGCTGGACAGAATGCTGCCCAGCGTCAGGCAGGGAGCGTCGGAGAGCGAGGATCTCGACCAACTGCTGCGCAGCCAAGGATTCGATCCGATCGCGCATGAACAGATCCGCGCCGACCTGCTCAGCGGCCGGCTGGGTCTGTCACAGAATCGGTTGCCCGCTACAGCCCAGATCGAGGACGTGCACCCGGAAGAGATTCAGGATGCGCGTCGCGGCGGTTCCAAACCGCTGACCAAGGCAGCCCAAGACGTAATCTCCGGTGGCGGCGTGGCCGTGGTCACGCTGGCCGCCGGCGTCGGCAGCCGCTGGACCCAAGGGGCCGGCGTCGTCAAAGCCTTGCATCCGTTTCATAAATTCGGTGGAGTCCATCGCACGTTTCTCGAAGTCCACCTGGCCAAGAGCCGCCGCGCGGGCTCACAGTTCGGATCGTTGCCCACGCACGTCTTCACCACCGGTTATTTGACCGAGGGCCCGATTCGCCAGTCGCTCTCCGGCGTACCCTATGCTGGGCGAGTCGAAGTCGTGTCCGGCCGCAGCGTCGGCCTGCGCATGATTCCGACGCTCCGCGACCTGCACTTCGCTTGGGAAGAGATGCCGCAGCAGGTGCTCGACCAGCAGCAGGAAAAAATGCGGCAGAGCGGCCGCAACGCGCTCTTGGAGTGGGCCTCGGCCGCCGGTGAAGCCAGCGACTATCGCGACAACGTTCCCAAGCAGTGCCTGCATCCGGTCGGACACTGGTATGAAATCGCCAACATGCTTCGCAGCGGTGTGCTGGGCGATCTGCTGGCCGCGCAGCCGCAACTGCGATATCTGCTCTTGCACAACATCGATACGCTCGGAGCGACCATCGATCCGGTTGTCCTCGGTCTGCACATGGCCTCCGGAGCCTGCCTGTCGTTCGAAGTCATCACGCGGCGCCTCGAAGATCGCGGAGGCGGATTGGCCAAAGTCGACGGCCGCATTCGG
>JBQCJB010000505.1:0-8439 GCA_051953155.1 Aureliella sp.
ATTCGGTTCAGGTCGCCGAACGAAAAGCGAGCTTCGTTTCGCGGATCCAGTCGATCTCGGTCGCAGGCTCGGTAATCCAATACGCCTTTTGATGATCGACGATGCGCAGGCGGCGATTCTGCATTTTGGCCAGATGCTCGATGCGCTGCCGATTGGCGTACGTCAAAACGACGTAGTTGTCTTCGGTGTGGATAGCTTTGACTGCCCAGAGCGTCGCATCGATCTTCAGTTCGGCGATTGCCAGCAGTCGCTCGACCGTCGCCGGCAGCGGCCCGAAGCGGTCGGCCAGTTCGTCGCGCAGATCGTCCAACTGCCCGACGTCCGACAAACGACTGATGCGCCGATAAATGTCGATGCGATGCCGCATGTCGGGCACATACTCGACGGGCAAAAAGGCCTCCACCGGCAGTTCGACGTCTACCTCCAGGCTGATCTTGGGGGGCTGGTTGGTCAGCTGGCGGACGGCGTTTTCCAGCAACTGGCAATACAGCTCGTAGCCGATCGCCGCGATATGGCCGCTCTGCTGCGTGCCGAGCAGATTGCCCGCGCCCCGGATCTCCAGGTCGCGCATTGCGATCCCGAACCCCGCCCCGATCTGACTGTACTCCTCGATCGCGTGCAGCCGGCGAGCCGCGTCGGGCGACAAGTGCTTGTGCCGGTCGACCAGCAGATAACAGTAGGCTTGATGCTTGTAGCGGCCTACGCGCCCACGCAACTGGTGAAGCTCCGACAGTCCGTAACGGTTGGCTTCGTCGATGAAGATCGTATTGGCGTTGGGTATATCGAGACCGCTTTCGATGATCGTCGTCGCCAGTAAGATGTCGAAGCGGTGCTCGATGAAATCAACCATGATCTGTTCCAGCTCGCCCTCGGCCATCTGGCCATGCCCGACTCCGATGCGGGCTTCGGGCACCAACCGACGCAATCGCGCCTCGACTTCGTGGATGTCCTGAATGCGATTGTGCACGAAGTAGATTTGCCCTTCGCGATTCAGTTCGCGGAGGATGGCGTTGCGAACCACGGCGTCGTTGAAGCGAATCACCCGCGTTTCGACGCTCAAGCGATCCTCGGGAGCCGTTTCCAGGTTGGAGATATCCCGAACGCCGATCAGCGACATGTGCAACGTGCGCGGAATCGGCGTGGCGGACAGCGTCAGCACATCGACGTTGTTCCGCATGTGCTTGAGCCGCTCTTTCATCTCGACGCCGAAGCGTTGTTCCTCGTCGATGATCAACAGGCCCAGGTTGTAAAACTTGACGTCCTTCGACGCCAGGCGGTGCGTGCCGATGACGACGTCGATCTTGCCGCTGGCCAGTCCGGCGAGCGTCTCCTTTTGATGCCGCTTGGTGGCGAAGCGACTGAGTTTGCCGATATCGAACGGAAACTCGGCCAACCGCTGCGTGAACGTCTTGTAGTGCTGTTCGGCCAAGACGGTGGTCGGCACCAGAACCGCGACTTGATAGCCGCAATCGACCGCCTTGAAAGCCGCTCGCATGGCGACCTCGGTCTTGCCGAAGCCGACGTCGCCGCAGATCAGTCGGTCCATCGGCCGCGAGATCGTCATATCGCGTTTGACGGCGTCGATGGCCGAGAGTTGGTCGGGCGTTTCAACATACGGAAACGAGGCATCGAATTGGCTCTGCCAGATGCTGTCGCCGGCAAAGGCGATGCCCGGTTGGCTGCGACGCTGGGCTTGCAATTCCAGCAGGTCGACCGCCATGTCGGTGACCGCTTCCTGAGCCGCTTTTTTTTGCTTGACCCAAGTCTGGCTGCCGATCTTGGCCAGCTTCGGTCGGCTCTTGGTGCCGCCGACATAGCGCTGGACCAGTTCGATCTTCGACGAAGGCACGTACAGCTTCGTACCTTCGTCGAACTCGATCTCCAGGTGTTCGAACTTTTGGCCATGCTTGCTCAGCAGGGTCATGCCGCGGTAGATGCCGATCCCGTGCGACAAGTGCACCACCAGGTCGCCCGCCCGCAGATCGAGAAAACTGTCCAGCGGCCGGCTCTGCACGCGTTTGGCCGCGCGGCGCACGTGAGTCCGCCGGAGCATCTGCCCGGCCGTCAATACGAAGGGACCGTCGGGCAGGACCTCGAAGCCGTTTTGCAGTTGGCTGACGACGATCGACAATCGGCCTTGCTTGACCGCGTCGGCAGAAGCCACTAATTCGCGGAGGCGGTCGGCCTCGCCATCGTTCAACGCGACGATGACCACTGGCCGCTCGCCGGTGTGTTGGTCGATGTCGCCAGCCAGCTTTTCCAAATCGCCGCCGACGCGTTGGACGTCGCCCAGCGGCAAGCGATGCAGTTGTCCAAGAAATCCTTCCGAGGCCAGTTGCGACGCCAGGATCAACGGCCGCTGCGAAATCCGCTGCCAAACTTTTTCGGTCGGCGTGAATCGTTCGGGGAAGGGGACGCGCGCCAGGAATGCGTTGCCGGCCGCCTCGACCGCGGCTCGCTCGTAAACCCACACGCCGCAATCGGCCGGGAGGTAATCCAGCGGCGAGCCATCCTGGGCGATCGAGCCCTGCACGGCGATCAGTTGCAAGCGCTGCCGCGGCTCGACGCTCCGCTGGGTGGCGATGTCGAAGGTGCGCAGCGATTCAACTTCGTCGTCGAACAACTCGACGCGCACCGGCAGCGGTTCGTCTGGCGGGAAAATATCGAAGATGCCGCCGCGCATCGCGAACTCGCCAGGCAACTGCACCGAACTGGTCGCGTGGTACCCGGCTTGGACCAGCCAGCTCCGCAGGTCGTCCAGGTCGACTTGCTTGCCGGCGACCAATACGCGCTTGTCTCCTTCGAGCGACTGCGGGCTGGGAACGCTCTGCAACAAGGCCGGCAAGGTCGACACGACGATCGGCGTCGGTGTGGCCGTCGATTTCGAGGACTGCCGCTTGTCGGAGAGTTGGTAGAGCCAACTGAGCACGTGCAGGCGCTGGGCGGTCTCTTGCTGCTGCAGCGACTCGAATTCGTGGTCTTCGCTACCCGGCGGAAAGACTTCGACACGAGCGGTCGGAGCCAGCTCGGAGAGCTCGGCAGCCAAAGCTTCCGATTCGGCGACGTGGGCGCACAGAACCAGCAGCGGTTGCTGACGGCGCGCGAGCCAGGCGGCCAGGGCCGGCGCGACGGCGCCCGGCCAAAGCCCCTCGAGCGTCACGACGCGGTCGCGGTCGAGCGACTCCTGAGCCGCGGCCAGCGCAGCATCGCCAGCCACTCGACCGATGCAATCGGCCAGCGACAACGCAGAGGTGGCTGCGGTCTTCTTCACTGCCAAGACGGCTCGACGCTGCTGCATCCCTGAGCCTATTTTCCGGGACCTGTTTCCGGTGTCGATATCCGGCGCCTACTTGCGGCGCCTACTTGCGGTGCGATCCAGTCAGCTCGGACGAAAAACATTTGGCGTTCCGCTGGTCGCCACGGCTGCCGGTCATGCTAAATTGTAGCGTTGGCCACTGGCCGGGGTAGGACTCGGTCGGGCGGCGCTCTGCAAAACTGGAGGACCCAGCCCGAGATCATGGCCCACACGGCAGTCGAGGATAACGGATTCGCAAACGCCAGCGGAGCTGTCCGCGAAGCCATCAAGTTGCTCTCCGAACCGCTGACCGGTCCGATCGACCGACTAAGCTTGCTCCGTCAGTCACTGCTCTTGGCAGAGATCGCCAAGCTCTCCTACTATCGCAACGATATTGTCCGCGAGGCGGTCGGCTGCGTCGGTTTCCGCGAGGTCGAGTACTACGAGAACGACGGCGCTCAGGCGTACATTCTCCAGCACGATCACGATTGCATCGTCGCCTGCCGCGGCACCGAGCCCAACGAATGGAATGACGTCAAGGCGGACGTCAACGTGCTGAGCGTTCTGGCCGAATCGGTCGGCCGAGTCCACCGCGGTTTCAAAAAGGAAGTCGACGATCTGTGGCCGCGGCTGGAAAAGGCCCTCGCCGATAACGAGAAGACCTTGTGGTTCACCGGCCATTCGCTGGGCGGGGCGATGGCGACGATCTGCGCCGGACGCTGCAAGCTCTCGAGCATCCCGTCCGATCCGCAGGGACTGTTCACCTTCGGCAGCCCGCGCGTCGGCAATCACCGTTACATCAACTACGTGCGCATCCATCACTACCGCTGGGTAAACAACAACGACATCGTCACCCGCGTGCCTCCGCCTTGGATGGGCTACCGCCACGGCGGTCACGAACTGTACCTCAACGCGCTGGGCCGCCTGCGCAAGTACCGCAGCTGGGTCCGCGTTCGCGACCGCTTCCGCGGCCTGATCCTAGCGCTGGCGCGGCGCGAGATCGATTACTTGGCCGACCACTCGATGAACCGCTATGTCGAAGCCATCAAACGAGCGGTCGACGACGAAGAGGCGGGGCGGATTCGGCCGGTCAAGAAACTGCCACCCACGCTCGGTTAAGCCCCCACCATGCCGCCATCTGCTGACGTTGTCGGGCGCCTCGCGCCGTCGCCGACCGGAGCCTTGCATCTAGGCAACGCGCGGTCGTTCCTGCTGGCCTGGCTGTCCGTTCGCCACCAGCGCGGCCACATGATTTTGCGGATCGAAGATATCGATTCTCCGCGAATCAAGAGTTGGGCGCGGCAAGCGACGCTCGACGACCTGCGTTGGTTGGGACTCGACTGGGACTTTGGCCCCGATGTGGGCGGACCGCACGCGCCGTACGTTCAAACCGAGCGGCGTGAAGCCTTTTACCAGCCAGTTCTCGAGCAGTTGATCGAACGCGAACTGGTTTATCCATGCGACTGCTCGCGCAGCGAAATAGCCGCCAGCGCTAGCGCGCCGCACGAAGCCCTCGAAGGTCCGATCTACCCCGGCCACTGCCGGCATCGCACCAGCCGTGACGCACACGCATTGGCCCGTGAAGACTTCGCCTGGCGATTCCGTGCTTCCGATGGCCTGCTGACCTGGCACGATCGGCTCAGCGGCCCGCACTCGGCCAACGTGGCAGCCCAGTTGGGCGACTTCATCGTCGCCAAGGGAGACGGCATTCCCGCTTACCAGTTGGCCGTCGTGGTCGACGATCGCGCGATGGGCGTGACCGAAGTTTTGCGCGGCGATGATTTGGTTCCGAGCGCCTTTCGTCAACTCGATCTGCTGCACGCGTTGGGCTGGCCGGCCCCCAGCTACACGCACGTGCCGCTGATGATCGGTCCCGACGGCCGCCGTTTGGCCAAACGCCACGGCGACACGCGGCTGGGCTGGTTTCGCGACGCGGGCTACGCGGCTCCGCAGTTGGTCGGCTATCTGGCCTGGACGGCCGGTCTGCTCGACGCGCCACAGCCCGTCGTTCCAAGCGAACTGATCGACCGCTGGTCGCTCGACAAACTGCATCGCGGCCCGACCGTCGTCGAACTGGACGAAGTCCTACGCGTTCTCGATCACCTGGTCTAGCCGCGCGAGAGCGCGCACCAGCGGGCAATCATCGACTGGCCGGCCGGCGCGATACAGAGCCAGCAATTTTCGCGAGCGCTCGGCCAGCATGCGGCGGACTTCGCGGCGTTTGCCTTTGACGCGTTCGATGCGCATGTCGTCGTAGCCGGTCGTCTGGTGCCTCAGCCAGGCGATCACCGCCGCTTCGGCCCGCTGCTCGACGGGGATGCGCTGCGTCCGCGCGACGGTGCCCGAACCGACCGGGGTCGCATGCTCGGCGATGGCCAGGGCCAAGCGGTCAGCCAGCTCGGCATAGCGCGGCGCGAAATCGAGAAAGCCCAGCACGGCAGTCCGAAATTCGTCGACGTATTCACTCTGCAGGCGTTGCCGGCGATCGGCGGCCGCCTGCCGCCGTTTGGCATACGCATCGGTCGAGCGTTCTTCCGCAAGGTCGGCTTTCGCGGCAGCGATGTGAGCCCGCGGTGCCCAGACGCCGCGCGAAAACAGTTTGCGCCCCTTTTTCTCCTGAACCGTCCAAGTCGGTCCCGCCGCTTTCACGCGGCGCGTCAGGCCGGCATCACCGGGCGGCAGCAGTTCCCATGCAGCCGGCACCTCCAGCACCACTCCGTCGCTGGTGCGGACCGTGCGTTCCTTCGGTCCCGGTCCGACGATCCGTGTCGTTTCATCCATCGCTAAAGCTTCCTGCAGCAAGATCCTCTTTTACTCGTTGCCAACTCCGGCGGCGTTTACAGCTCGCTATGCGACGTCACCTGATGCGTATCGCGGATCAGGTCGACCAGCTCTTGCGTACTCATCTTGGCCGCGCGATCGGCGCCGTCGAGCACGCCGGCCAAGAGTTCGCGTTTGTCTTCGTGCATCGCCAGAATCTGCTCTTCGATCGTATCCTTGGCGACCAGGCGATAAACGGTGACCGGTCGCAACTGGCCGATGCGGTGCGCTCGGTCGGTCGCCTGGTCCTCGACCGCGGGGTTCCACCACGGGTCCAGATGCAAGACGTAATCCGCGGCCGTCAGATTCAATCCCGTACCGCCTGCCTTGAGCGAGATCAAGAAGAGGTCGCCCGAGCCCGACTGGAACGCGTCGACCGCTTCCTGCCGACGCTGCGGCGGCGTGCTGCCGTCGAGGTACTGGTACTTGATGCCCTGTTTATCCAGCGCCGCTCGCAACAAGCTCAGGTGCTGCACGAACTGGCTGAAGACCAGCGCGCGATGGTTGTTGTCGCGCAGTTCGTTGACTGTTTCGAGGAACAAGTCCAGCTTGGCTGAAGACTTGTTCCAACGCGGGTCGACCAGACCGGGATGGCAGGCCAACTGGCGCAGTCGGGTCAGCCACGACAGCACGCGGATCCGCCGCTGCTGTTCATTCTCGTCGCCTCGCTTACTGGTCAATTCATCGAGCGCCGCGATGCGGGCCGCGTCATAGCGTTTGCGCTCGGCTGGCGAGAGTTCCGCGGTCAGGACCACCTCGGTTCGCGGGGGCAGCTCGGTCAGCACCTCTTGTTTGGTTCGTCGCAGGATGAACGGACGCACGACATGTCCCAGCGCTTGCAAACGCTCGCGATTCTTGTCGCGCTCGATCGGTTCGCCGAACCGCTGGCGAAATCGCTCCCACGATCCGAGCAGTCCCGGGCACAGGACGCGCATCAAACTCCAGAGTTCGCCGAGGTGATTTTCCAGCGGCGTGCCGGAGAGAGCGACGCACCAGTCGACATCCAAACGTCGCACCGCCTGGTTTGTCTTGGTCTGAAAGTTTTTGATGTACTGGGCTTCGTCCAAGACCAGCGTGGCCCACGAACGACTCGCGACACGTTCGATGTCGCGCTGCAGTAGCTGGTAACTGGTGATGATCAGTTCGCCGGGGCCGGCGGTCTGAATGAGATGGTCGCGATCGTGTTCGCGATACAAGTGCGGCTTGAGCGAGGGAGCAAAGCGTTCGGTTTCGCGAACCCAGTTGATGCCCACGCTGGTCGGAGCCACGATCAGCGTGGCTCCTTGCTCGGCTCGGTCGAGCAGCACACCCAGCGTCTGCACAGTTTTACCAAGGCCCATGTCGTCGGCCAGGCAACCGCCCAGTCCCCATTGGCTGAGCTTGGACAACCACTGGTAACCGGCGACCTGATAATCGCGCAGTTCGGCTTGCAAACGCTCCGGCGGCTCTGGCGGATTGGCATCCCAATGATTCAGCCGCTCGATCGTCTGCCGCCACCGCTCGTCGCGCTCGGCCGGAATGTCCAGTCCGATCGCTTCGTCGACCAGCGGCGCAGCAGCCCGAGCCATCCGCAGTCCGTTGGCATCCGAACTGGAGACATCGTCGATGGCCGTCATGCGCGCTCGCAGCTCTTCGCTGATCGTCGCGAACTGGTTATCGCCCAGCGGGACGAAGCGACCGCCACTGCGCAGGGCGACCATCAATTCGGCCAATGGCACGTGCAAACCTTCGAGGTTCAATTCGCCATCGATGCCGAACCAATCGCGCTCCGATGTCAACCGCACGCGCAGCGACTGCGGAGTGATGTCGCCGATCAAACGCAGCGGTTTGCTCCGCGGCCAACACACTGTCGGCGCCGCATCGCCCAACTCCCGCACGCGTTCGACGATTTTGAGCGATTCTTCTAACCCGCTCAGTTGCCACGTATAAGGCCCGTCAAACATGAAGTCGCCCAGGCCGAGTTGGTCGGCGACGCGTTCGGCCGCAGCCGCTTCGGCGGCTAGATCGCGCACGATGTGGTAGACACCGGCAGCCGTGTGGACCAACGTCCGTTCCAAGCCCAGCCCTGGGATCGGCGGATCATCGAGTTCCGTGCAAGCCACGCGGAGGCGAGCTTCCAACTGGTGGCGTTCCTTTGGTTCCAAATGCAATTCGACCGTCGGCTGCAGCAGCACGTCGGGCCCGGCCAACGATTCCGGAATCTGTAGCGCCAGTTTCTTTTGCGGCGTCCCGGTGCTCATGGCTTTCGAGAATCGTTCAGCCGCTTCGCGATCGAGCCGTGCGCCGCGAGCGCTGGCGCGAACCATCATCTTCACTAGCTGCGA
>JBQCJB010000506.1:0-2547 GCA_051953155.1 Aureliella sp.
GGGTGGGTGTGAGGAGAAATCGAAGTGATGGCACTACCACTTGCTCTGCCGAAGTCGACGACTAGAAAACAATGGATAACGCGCGCGGCGATCGTGCTGGTCTTGCTAGCTTGCATGCTAGCGGGATGCGGTCAGAAGACGATCAACGAAGCGGAACACGAGACCCAGCAGGCTGTCGATGCGGCAGCCGACGCGAGCCGACAGGTGAGCGAAAAATCGACCCGCGTCGTGCGTGATGCCGAGCGCGAAGCGGGGCAAGTGCTCGATCAAGCCAACCAAGCCACGGGCGGCGGAGTCGACCAGATGCGAGAGTTCGGCAAAGCAGCCGCCGAGCGCGTCGAGAATGCTGTAGAGACCGCGGTCGAACGCAGCCAGCGCGCTATCGACGGCTCGAGCACCGAGCCGCAAGTACCGCCCCCCTCAACGCCGCCGTCGATACCACCGACATCGGTCGACGGCACCACGACCAAGGACTTGCCGTAAAGACCCACGGTCTGCTGTGATCGAGCGCGCCGTAATCGCATCGGGTCCTAAGTACACCGTGTCTTGTCACACCGCGTGCTGGTCGCACCGCGCGAAGCGCGGCTGCGGGCGGCCTTCGATGGTGACCTCTTCCTGGAACATCGCCAGCGGGCGGACCCACAACTCCCGCGCACCGTATTCGGGGCGATAGACGACCAGCAGCTCTTCGGTCTCGCTGTGGCGGGCAATGCCGAGCACCGTATAGAGCCCCCCTTTGTAATGCCGGTAGCGACCGGGCTCGATTGGTGCTGGCGTTTCCAAGTGCTTTTCTCCGATATGGCGACGCTGTGGATTCGGCGACGCTGTGCGGCCGAGTGCGGCAAAGCAGCGCTGCTCCGACGTTGGCGAAATGGCTCATATGCTACAATACGCGGCCGCTGCATGGCGTAGCGGTTGTTTCCGAGCGCGGCCGAGCGAAAGCGGCTTGGCTGGGACACGACGTTGATTAATCTTGAAAGCCTGCCGTTGGCATCGTCTTGGTTTGCAGGCCTTACTGAGCTGGGAATCGGATATTGAGCGAGCTGATCGAAGCCGTCGTGCTTGGAGTGGTCGAAGGATTGACGGAGTTCCTTCCGGTTAGCTCGACAGCCCACATTCGCCTCACTCAGGCGATGTTGCAGCAAGACATCACCAGCGAGTACTGGAAGATGTTCGCCATCGTCATCCAGCTGGGTGCAATTCTATCAGTCGTCGTTTATTTCTGGCGGCGTTTGCTCCAGTTCGTGCGGACCTACCCGCAGGGCGAGCGGGGCGACCGTACTTGGTGGAACCATCCGCTGGCACTGGTACTGATCAGCTTTGTCGTGACCGCCGGTCCCTGTTTCTTGATCGACAAGCAGATCGGTGAACATCTCGAGAACCTGCCGATGATGGCCTGGTCGCTGATCATCGGCGGGGTGTTGATGTGGATCATCGATCGCCAGTTTAGCCGCCGGGCGACGGTGACGGACATGGACGCCATCAATCTGCGGCAAGCGGTCGTGATTGGCCTTGCGCAGATTTTCGCAGCAGCCTTTCCAGGCACCAGCCGATCGATGGCCACGATCGCCGGCGGTCAAGTCATGGGGCTGTCGCGCTCGGCGGCCTTGGAGTTCAGCTTTTTCCTATCGATTCCGGTCATGTGCGCGGCCACCGGCTACAAACTGTTGAAGTTCCTCTTGGACAGCCCGAGCCCGATGAGCCCCCATCAGTGGAGCGTGTTGGCGGTCGGCTTTGGCGTCAGTTTTGTCGTCGCCCTGGCGGTCATCGCCTGGTTCATGCACTGGGTCCGCCGCCACGGTTTTCTGCCGTTTGCGATCTATCGCATCGCGGCCGGGCTGGCCCTGTTGAGCTGGATTCTCGCTTAAGCCCGCGGCATTCTCGCGAAAGCCCGCGGCGCAGCACCCGCTGAGGCCGCTTCGGCCAACTTGCCTCAACCTGCCTGCGCGGTGGCCACAGGGACGTAGCCCGCAGGGAGGTCCGTAGTCAGGCGGCGCGCGGGGCGGGCGTTGATATTGAGCCCCCGGCGGTTCGTCCCTATACTTACCGGCTTATTGAAAAGGAAAAAATAAGCATGAAGAGCCAACGGCGGCACGAGTTACAGACGAATTATCTGGCCGACCACCTCGGAACCGCAGTCGAGACCAGCAAGCCGTACGCGATGTGGGTGAGCCTGGCGATCGCAGCGGTGGTCGTAGTCGCGATAGGCTACGGAATCTACGCCAGCCAGACGGCCAAGGCCGCTTCGCAGGCTTGGGGCGAGTACTACTTCAATATCGGGACCAGCGATCCTGAGGTCTTGCAGCAAATCGCGGAAGACCACCCCGGCACCGCCGCCTCGAACTGGGCCTTGCAAGCTTGGGCCGACAATCAACTGCTGGTCGGCTTGGACCAAATCTACAACGACCGCAAACAGGCCGAAGAGACGATCCAAGGCGCGATCGAAGCTTACCAAGGCATCCTCAAATCGACCTACGAACCGGAACTGAAAACGCGGGCAGCCATCGGTTTGGCGCAAGCCTACGAGTCGCTCGGCAAACTCGACGA
>JBQCJB010000507.1:0-2948 GCA_051953155.1 Aureliella sp.
GTGGTAGGTCGAGGCGAGGTTGTAGTAGGTGTCGGGATTTTGGGGATCGGTTGTTTGGGCAACTTGGAATTGCTGGAGCGCCTCGGCGTAACGCCCTTGCTGATACAGCCGCACGCCCAGCGTGTTTTGGCCGGAGCTGGCCCACCGACAACCTCCGGTCGAGCTCAAAACGAGCCACAGGCCAATGACGCAGCGCGCCGCGACCAGCGTGGCTGGCAGCCGGCCAGGCGTTTGGGAAATTGGTCTCGTCGGCATTTGCTGTTGATCGTCCATGAGGTCGAACCTCCCTCGCCCTTCGCGCGGGATCGTACTCAAGTCTCACTTTGTCCGCTCGTAGCCTGCGCCCAGCGGCTGGCCCAACCTTAGTGGCTCGGCGGTCGGTGGCACAAGAGCGAAATTTGCCGCAGTCGAAAACTTGCCGTCGACCGCGAGCTTCGATGATGAACCGGCCGCCGCTTCGGCCTAAACTAGTGGCGGCGAAACAGTCGCCTGGTTTTCCAGCCTTCCTTAGCTTTGCGAGCACATGTCATGAGAGGTCTATGGTGGAAGCAGTCGTTTCTCGGGGCGGGGCTGGTTGGCCTGCTGTTGGCCGGCGATCTGGCTGCCCAGCAGCCGGACGCCAAGTTCCGTTCGCTGTTCAACGGCCAGGATTTGACTCACTGGCACGGCGATAACCCGCACGAAACGGTCAAAGCCGCCGCCGACCAGCGCGAGGCAGCCATCGAGAAGCAGCAAGCCGCCTTCAAGGAACATTGGCACGCCGAGGACGGAGAGCTGGTCAACGATGGCCACGGTCCGTATGCCACCACCGACGAACAGTTCGGCGATATCCAGTTAAAGCTCGAGTACAAGACGGTGGCCAAAGCCGACAGCGGCATCTATCTGCGCGGTACGCCGCAAGTGCAGATCTGGGACACGACCAAGGAGGGAGGCAAGTGGGATCGCAATGCCGACAAGGGTTCCGGAGCGCTGTTCAACAACAGCAAGGGCGCGCCGGGGCAGCTGCCGCTGGTCCACGCTGACAAACCGTTTGGTCAGTGGAACTCGCTGGACATCACGCAACTGGGCAGCCGCACCTGGGTGCGACTGAACGACAAATTGGTCGTCGATGGCGCGATCATGGAGAATTTCTGGGACAAGAATCGCGCTACGCCGCTGCCCCCTCGCGGGCCGATCCACTTGCAAACGCATGGCGGTGAGATTCGCTGGCGCAAGCTGCAGGTCCGCGAAGTGCCCGCCGACGAGGCCAATCGGCAGCTCCGCGGTGACGATGCCGAGCAAGGCTTTACGTCACTGTTCAACGGCCAGGACCTGAGCGGCTGGCAGGGCGCGGTCGACGATTACCAGGTGCGCGACGGAGTGCTGGTCTGCAAACCGGGCAAAGGGGGCGTGCTGTTTACCGACAAAGAATACGCCGACTTCATCGTCCGCGTCGAATTCAAATTGCCGCCCGGCGGGAACAACGGCTTGGCGATCCGTTACCCGGGCAAAGGCCGCGCGGCCTACGACGGGATGTGCGAATTGCAAGTGCTCGATGACGACGCGCCGAAGTATGCCAAGCTCGACCCGCGTCAATTCCATGGCTCGGCCTATGGCATGGTAGCGGCCCAGCGTGGTTATCTGCGCCCGGCCGGTCAATGGAATTATCAGCAAGTGACCGTTCGCGGACCACGCATCCTGGTCGAGCTGAACGGGACGATCATCCTCGATGCCGATCTCAGCCAGGTCAAAGAATTCAAGGACGACTCGGCCCATCCAGGCAAGGATCTCAAGCGGGGGCACTTCGGCTTTGCCGGTCACAACGACCCGGTCGAATTTCGCCACATCGCGATCAAGCCGCTGGACGACTAAAGGGTATCGATCGGATCGATGTCGATGACGTACTGGATGTCTTTCGGGGGCTTGATGTCGGCGACCGTGCGCACGAGCAGCCGATTGAGCGGCTCGGGTTCGAGCGTATGGATCATGATGTGGTAGCGGTACTTGCCGCGGAGCCGCGCCAGCGGCGGCGGGGCCGGGCCGAGCAGTCGCGCGTCGATGCCTTGCAGTTGACGCGTGGCTTGCAGCCTGGCTGCAAACGATTCGGCAAAGGCCTCGGTCGGTCCCTGCTCCGGACCGCGCATGATGATCCGCGCCAGATAACCGTAAGGCGGATAGCCAAAGTGCTCGCGCTTGGTCAGTTCCTCGCGAGCGAAACCGAGAAAGTCGTGGCGGCTGGCAGCGACGATGGCGGGATGTTCGGGGGAGAACGTCTGGACGAGCACCCGGCCGGCTTTGTCGCCGCGGCCCGTGCGCCCGGCGACTTGGGTGACGAGTTGGAAGGTCCGCTCAGCCGCACGGAAGTCGGGGAAATGCAGCGCGGAATCGGCGTTGATCACTCCGACCAAACGGACGTTGGGAAAGTCGAGCCCCTTGGCGATCATCTGCGTGCCGAGCAGGATCTGCAGCTCTCCGGAACGAAAGCGGCTAAGCACGCGCTCGTGACTGCCGGGGCGGCGCATCGTATCGCTGTCCATGCGGGCGACGCTGGCCTGCGGGAATCGCTGTTGGACCTCGACTTCCAAACGCTGGGTGCCTAGCCCGCCGTAGTTGATTCCGTCAAATTTGCAGCTCGGACAGACCGGCGGAGTCGGTATCTGGTAGTCGCAGTAGTGGCAGACGGCTTTGGCGCCGTCGCGATGGTGCGTCAGCGGCAGGTCGCAGTCCGGACAACTGACCACGTGGCCGCAGCTCGGGCACTGGATCGTCGTGGCAAAGCCCCGGCGGTTGAGCAGGAGGATGACCTGTCCTTTGTCGGCCAGCGTCTGGATGATGGCTTGGTGCATCGGGCGGCTGATCGCGCCGCGGTTGGGTTCGGTGTGTTGCAAGCGCAGGTCGATCGTCGTGACCTCCGGCAGCGGCCGGTTGTGGATGCGGCGCGGCAGGCTGGCCAGCCGATAAACGCCTTT
>JBQCJB010000508.1:0-9154 GCA_051953155.1 Aureliella sp.
GCTTGCATGCGGAAGGCGAGCTCGTATGCATTGATCCGAGCCGCCAGTTCCGAGTCTCGTGTCTCGGCCAGATGCAAGCGGTTCAAATCGTTGATCGCATCGATGCTCGACTGCTGCATCGAGCCGTCGATGCCGGCTGGGTTACCGAGATTAAGCACCGGGTCGCCGTCGCTGCGGAACTGGGTGCCCGAATAGGTGCTCGGCAGAAAGCCGCTCGACCAGCTGGCCGAACCGCCGGGAATGCCGCGGCCGACCGTCACCAAAGAGACGAAGGCGGGCAGGTCGCGCGACTCGCTGCCCAGCCCGTAGGCTAGCCACGATCCAATGCTCGGCCGGCCCGCGATCGCTGAACCGCAGTTCATCATCAACTGGCCCGGCAAGTGGTTGAACTGGTCGGTATGCATCGATCGGATCAGGCACAAGTCGTCGGCGCAGGAACCTATGTGCGGCAGCAGATCGCTCAACTCCATGCCGCACTGGCCATGCCGCGAGAACTTTCGCGGCGTGCCCATCAGTTTGGCGGATTCCTTCTTCAGGAAGGCGAAGCGGACGTTGGCCAACATCGATTCGGGCAAAGGTTGACCATGCAAGCGATTGAGTTCGGGCTTGGGATCGAACAAATCCATCTGGCTCGGGCCGCCCTCCAGATAGATATAGATGATGCGTTTGGCTCGCGGCGCGAAGTGCGGCGTGCGCGGCCAGGTCGGATCGTGCGCGCCGCCCGTTTTAGGCGCCGCATCTGCTCTGGCGATGCCCTCGTCGGCCAAGAGCGATGCCAGCGCCATCGCGCTGGCGCCACCGAGTCCACCCACGAGAAAGCGCCGCCGCGCCCAGTCGACTTGCATCCGCGCCGCGATCGCTGAAGGGTCTTCCGCGGCGCTGGCGAGCCGGCTTGTTCGCCGCGAGCTTTTACTCAAATGGTTCATCGGGACACCAACTGCCTGACTATTCTCGAGTAATGAATTCGTCGGTGATCATCAGCACGCGGGCTACTACGACCCAGGTAGCCACCTCGATAGGCTCACCACCGTCATGCCGCCACGCATCGCTGGCCTGCGCGTGCGGCAGCGACTGAGCGATCGTGCGCGCCAGTTCCGGCTGACTCTTCAGCCGGCCGGCTTGCTCGCGAAACAGACGCTCCAGACGAGTGAGTTCTTCGGGGCGCGGATCGCGCGTCAAGCACCGCCGAAACGCCGCTGTCAGCTGCTGGTCAAGACTTGCACCGGAAACGCGGCCAGCCTCGGCCAGCGAGCTTCCCAGCGCTTGGGCGCATTCGAAAAAGACCGGGTCGTTCAGCAGCGTCAAGGCTTGCAGCGGCGAATTGGAGCGCTCGCGGCGCGTACAGGCAATGGTCGAATCGGGCGCGTCGAAGGTGAGCAGCATGGGATACGGTGTGGCCCGCCGCAACAAGATATACAGCCCGCGGCGATACAAATCGCCACCCTCAGTCACTGGCCAATCGACATTGCGGCTGATGCTGGTGATGTATGCCGGCTGCGGCGGGCGAATGCTCGGTCCGCCGATCTTCGTGTCGAGCAGCCCCGAGGCCTTCAGCGCCGCGTCGCGAATCGTCTCGGCCTCCAAACGCAAACGCGACTGCCGAGCGAGCCAGCGGTTGAGCGGATCGACATCGGCAAGATCGTCGCGCGTGGTCGAGCTTTGGCGGTATGTCGACGAACAGACCAGCATTCGCACCAGGTCCTTGCGGCCCCATCGGCGCGCGACCAGTTCGCTGGCCAGCCAATCGAGCAGCTCCGGATGCGAAGGGGAATCTCCGCCGAGACCAAAATTGTCGACCGTGGCAACTAGTCCCGTTCCGAATAGATGCTGCCACCAGTAATTGACGGTGACGCGCGGCGTCAACGGATTGGCCGGGTCGACCAACCAGCGGGCTAGCTCCAGCCGGTCCGCCGGTTTGTCATTGGAATTCAGGGAGGGCAAGACCGCGGGCGTGCCTTTGGTAACTTCGTCGCCGGGACTACGGTAATCGCCGCGCAAATGGACGTAGGTTTTGCGAGGCGACTTGCGACGCGCGATCGTCATCACTTTGCCAACGGCGGCCGGTTTTTTGTCTTCGCCAGATCTTTTTGCTGTAGGTTTTTCTGCTGTAGGTTTTTCCGTTTTGGATTTATCCGCGTTCGTTTTCTCGGCGTTCTTTTTTCCGGCATTCACTTGCTGTGTGACGTCGCTGGCGATAGCCAAGTCGACATCGTCGGCATCGTTGAAGAACGCAAACAGCTGATAGAACTCGCGTTGGGAGATGGGATCGTATTTGTGCGAGTGGCACTCTGCGCAGCCCAGCGACAGACCTAGCCAGGTAGCGCCCAGCGTGCTGACGCGATCGGTAATCTCCTTCAGTCGATATTCCTCCAGATCGACCCCGGCCTCGGTATTGCGAAGCGTGTTGCGAAGGAAGCCGGTGGCTGTCTTCTGAGCCGTCGTGGCCCGCGGCAACAGATCGCCAGAGAGCTGCTCGATGGTGAATTGGTCGAATGGCAGATCGCGATTGATCGCGTCGATAACCCAGTCGCGATAGTGCCAGGCATGGGGCCGCAGCGCGTCGCCCAGGTATCCATCGCTATCGGCATAGTGAGCCAGGTCGAGCCAATGGCGGCTCCAACGCTCGCCGAAGCGTGGCGAAGCCAGGAGACGCTCGACGGCTTGCTCATACGCATCGGCGCTTCGGTCAGCAACGAAGGCCGCCACTTCCTCGGCTGAGGGAGGCAAGCCGGTCAAGTCGAGCGACAGCCGGCGAATGAGAGTCGCCCGATCGGCTTCCGGCGAAACCTTGTGCCCGCTGGTCTCTAGCTTGGCCAAGATGAACTGATCGACCGGATTGCGGCACCAGGGCTGGTCGTTGACTTTGGGTGGCCGAGGTCGCGCGACGGGTCGGAAGGCCCAGTGATCGTCGAACTTGGCCCCAGCTTCGATCCACCGCCGCAGCGTATTGATCTCGGCTTTGGAGAGGGCATGAGCGTTCTCAGGCGGGGGCATGCGCAAGGCATCGTCGGTGGCGGTGACTCGTCGGATCAGTTCGCTCGCGTCCGCATCGCCTGGCACGATGGCGACACTGCCACTGTCGCCCTCTGCGAGGGCAGCGTCGGCTCGGTCCAGCCGCAGTCCTGCCTGGCGGCTGCCCTCGTCGGGTCCGTGGCAGACATAGCAGTGGCGCGAGAGCAGCGGTCGCACGTCGCGCGAATAATCGATCGCTTCGCCAGCGCAGACGCGTAGGCCTGGCCCGCCGATCGCTACGGCAGAGATCAACACAAACAGTGCGCGCGCAGTTGTCATGGCTGGCGAATCGGGCAGGTTGAAGGTGGGATCGAGCGAAGCGGTGTCAGCGGCGGCTCTGGGCGACAGCGACTCTGGGCAGCAGGTCTCTACTCCAAGAGACCCTTCTCTAGGAGATCATAGTCGATTTCCGTACCATAAGTGCGCTCTTGGCCAATGGTCTTTCACATGGAATTGTTGGTAAGTCCCCGCACATGATGAACTCTTCTAGGCTCCTGACTGCAGGCGGTTTTCTCTCCTTCTTCGCGTTTGGCTTTATCGACAATCTCAAAGGGCCGCTGTTGCCGGAACTGATGAAACGCGAGGAGCTCAGTTTCAGCCAGGCGGGGACCGTCTTGTTCGCCGGTTACTTGGGTTTTGTCGCCGCCACGCTGGCCACCGGCGTGATGGCCGACTTCGTCAGCAACCGCAGCGTCTTGTTGCTGGCGGCGATCAGCCTTTGCCTGGGGAGCGCGGGCTTGGGGTGGACGAGTTCTTACGTATCTTTGGTGACTTGCATGGTCGTCATCGGAGTCGGCTTGGGAGCGATCGAGCTGGGCGCGAACGGCTTGATGGTGGAATTGCATAGCGCGGCCCGCGGGCGGTTCCTGAACCTCTTGGCCACCTGCCACGGTTGCGGTTCGTTGCTGGTTCCTATCGTGGCCGCATGGATGATCACGCGTGGCGCATCGTGGCGGGAGGTTTATGTTGCGAGTCTGGCTTTGTCGGCTCCGCTGATGATTGTCTTCTGGCCCCGCAGGTCGAGCCCAGCGACCGATGTCGAGCCGCCGCCCGCCGCCGTGCTGCCGGAGCCCACCCTAAGCACATCGAAGTGGCGATCGTTGGCCGAAGCCTTGTTCACCAAGCGGATGAGCTGCTACCTGGTGCTGATCGCGGCTTACGTGGCCGTCGAACTGAGTGTGGCTGCATGGCTGGTCGAATTCCTGCAGCGCGAGCGGCAGATGACGATCGGCACCAGCTCTGCATGGCTCTCCGGATTCTTTGTGCTGATCATGCTCGGGCGGCTGGGGGGAGCAGTCGTTGTCGAGCGGGTACAGCCCTTCACGGCAATTTTCGTCGCTCTTAGCGGAGCTGCCGTGTGCCTGCTGGCCGGTATCTTCGGACCCAGCGCGTGGGCGTGCCTGTTGGTCGTTTCCGGTTTGTTCATGTCGATCGTCTTTCCGACGGTAACGGCTTCGGTGACCAGGTTGCTAACGTCGAACACCGGCACGATCCTGGGTGTGTTGTTTGCTTTCGGCGGCCTGGGAGGAGCGCTCGGGCCGTGGATTGTCGGCCTGGCGAGTGAGCGCTTCGGTCTTGAAATCGGGCTGGCTTGTTCGGTCGGCTTTGCTGGACTGGCGATCGCCGCCTTGTTTTGTCTGCGAGCCCTTTCTTCCCAGAATGGCGACGAGAAAGTTGCGTCCGGGCGGGGCGGATGATTATACTTGGCCGCTGCATCCAGCCGCCGTTTCTTTTTGCGATCGCGCGCAAGCCCGAGGCTCGCCAGCGTGGCCACTACCCGATTCAAGCAGCGACCCTTTTCAGCAAGCCTGCGCAACGGAAGGAAAAAGCTTCCGCCAGCGGTGGTCGCGTGCCTGATTTGGCTGGTTCTCTCGGGCAGCCAGTTTGCCCATGCCGGCTGCGAATACGGCCACGCGCCTGGCGCCGGCGCATCGGCTGCCCAGGATAGTGGAACTTCGTCACGAGCCCTGTTTCTAGGGAAGTGGATTTACGAGGGAGGCGAGTTTCGCTTTCTGCCATGGCAGAGCCTGCCGCCATGCTCGGCACCAGGCTGCCGCGGTAACGACCAGGTTCCGCAGACCGCCTCGCTCCCGTCAAGGCTGGACCATAACAGTGGTCCCTTTCATTCAGATGCGCCCGAAACGTTGGACGCACAGCCCGATCCTCTCGTCGGGCTGCTAGAACTGTCCGACCTCTTGGCGATCGAGGGCTACCGGCACGACTACGAGTACCCGCCTTAGCGGAACGTGCATTCTTTGCGAGGCAGCCGCTGCGCTGCCGCTGGCACAGGCTGCTCTTCGAGCGGCCTGACCAATCTCCGTCTCGCCGTCGCTTCCGCTAGTGCGTGGCTTTCGTTTGCGTCAATTCGCAGTGCAACTCGAGAGGCCCAGCACGCGGTTCAGTTGCGCCCCGCGGGCGGTCCTCGACGTTCTCACGCCTAAGTCCCACTCGGGCGCTGCGAACGCACGTAGTCGACGTATCCCCATTCAGAAAACATAGCAGTCATTCATCATGCAAAGATTTTCTTTTCATCGGCATCAGCGCCCGACGCATCGGCGGCCCGGTTTCACGTTAGTCGAATTATTGGTCGTGATCGCGATCATCGGCATCCTGGTAGGTCTGCTCCTGCCGGCCGTGCAAGCGGCACGCGAGGCCGCGCGACGCATGCAGTGCAGCAACAATCTCAAACAGCTCGGGCTGGCTCTCCATAACTACCACGACGCCCATGGTGCCTTTCCCTTCGGCAGCGGCGGGACGACGCCTCCCTCTGGCGGCCCCGGTTACTCGGCTGTGAGTTTGATGTTGACGTTCATCGAACAAACGCCGCTCTACAACACGATCGATTTCAAGCGGCCGCTGACCGACCCGGTTAACGCGAGCGCGCGCCTGCAAGTCGTCCCTGCATTCCTATGTCCTTCCGATAAAACTAATCCCCAACCGCAATCGGGCGGGGCGATTAACTACATGGGCAACAAAGGCAGTTTGCATTGGTGGAGCAGTCCGCTGCAAAACGGAGTCTTCATTCCGTCGACCTCGTTCCGGTTCCGGGACATCATCGATGGCACCAGCAATACCGCTGCATTCTCTGAACGCTTGCTGACCGACGGCAACAACGGAGTCGTGGATCTTCAGGCCGATGTTTTTCTCGGCAGCGGCGATCCGAACAATGCCGACGAAGCCATCCAGATGTGTTATGCGACCGATGCGACCAACCTGGCTAACCAGTTTCCGTTGTTCATGGGCGCGCCGTGGATCAACGGCCAACACACGTATCTGCACGCAGACGTTCCCAACCGCCGCTCGTGCGGTTTCTATCCGACTAAGGCAACCATGCCCGCCAGCAGCCGACATACCGGCGGCGTGAACATGCTCCTGTGCGACGGGTCGGTGCGATTTGTCACCCAGAGTATCGATCTGCTGCTGTGGCGTGCCGTCGGAACGCGCAATGGGGGTGAGGTTCTCAATGACTTTTAAGTTCGCCTCTCGCGCACGCACGACAACCAGGTCGAATCAGCACGCGATCGCTCATCGAAGCACGCGCGGGCGCACTCGGCGCGCTTGGCGAACTCGACGCTGGCCGATGTGGACTGCTTGCCTGGTCAGCTTGCTTTGTGTTGGCGGCTGCGGTGGCTACTCGGCCGCCGAACACCGCGTCGAGTCGACCACTGCGTTGCAAACGCTCGAGCAGGTTCTGCGCAGCTGGCAACAAGGAGAAACGCCCGACTCCTGGCAATCGCACGAGCCGCCGGTTGTCGTACAGGACCTGGAGTGGAAGGCTGGCAAGAAGCTCGAGAGCTTTGACATCGTCGAGCCGGGTGAGGCGATCGACGCCAATCTGGTTTGCCAAGTGAAACTCCGCCTGGCAGGTTCGCCAAACCGCGAGCAGACCGTGACGTACTTGGTCGGCACGAGCCCCGTGCTGACCGTCTTTCGCTCGCCCGGACCACCCGCCGCAACTGCTTCGCCACGGTAGGTCCGCCCCAGTATGCGGCTGAGCAAAAGCCGCTTGGCAAATCGGCTGAGCAAAAGCCGCAATCCTCACTGAGACTTTTCTAACGCAAGAAGGACACGACGATGAAACGCATTCTGTGTATGCTCGCAGTAGCCCTGGGTATCGGTGGTTCGACGCTCTTCGGTCAGATCACAGAGCCGGTGCAGGCGGTTACCGACGGCGGGCTGACATCGGAAGCACAGGCGGCGGTCAAGCAACTGCGCGCGAGCCTGGCTCCCGATTCGGAGGCCATTGCGATGCTCGAGGACATTCTCCAAGGCAGCCGGATGAGCGCCGATGATGGCTGGTTCCGGTTGGCCAAAGCCCAAAGCCGTTTTGGTTGGGAGTCGGTGCTCAAAAAATTCGACGGCAATTCGGATGGTGTTGTCGGGCCCAACGAATTCTCCGGCAGCCGCAGCGACTTCCGACGCCTCGATCGCGATGAAGACCGTAGTCTTACCAGCGCCGACTTCGACTGGAGTGCCAACTCGCTCACGCCGAGCGCTGGCACGACGCTATTCTTTATGGCCGACAGCGATGCCAACGGCAAAGTGACCGCCGCCGAGTTCTCCGAATTGTTCTCGCGTTTGGCTGGCGAGGAAGGGGATTTTTTGGCGCTGGACGATCTGCGCGAGCGTTTCAACCCGCCGCCGGCGGCCGCGCGCGAGCAGCGTCCCGATAGGCCCAATCGCAGCACATTGGTGCTGGGTTTGAAGAACCAAGAGATTGGTTCGCTGCAGCCCGGTCCGCAGCTGGGCGAGGTGGCTCCCGACTTTACGCTCAACACGCTCGACGGCCGGCAAGTGACGCTCTCCAAAGAGGTCGGTGAAAAGCCGATTGTGCTGATCTTTGGTAACTTCACCTGCGGACCGTTCCGTAGCCAGGCAGGGAATATCGAGAAGCTGGCCAAGCGTTACGAGCAGCGCGCCAATTTTTATTTGGTGTACGTTCGCGAAGCGCACCCGAGCGACGGTTGGTGGATGCTCAGCAATCAACGCGTCGGCATCGACTTGCCGCAACCGAAGGACGACGCGGGGCGGCGTGCGGCCGCGGCGACGTGCCAGAAGCATCTCGATCTGTCGATTCCGTTTCTGGTCGATACGGTCGATGACCGCGTCGGTGCGACTTACAGCGGGATGCCCAACCGTTTGTACTTGATCGATTCGAGAGGGCGCGTCGCGTTCAAAAACGGCCGCGGTCCTTTCGGATTCCATCCACGGCAGCTCGAGCAGGCTCTCGTCTTGCTGCTCAACGAGTGAGCGGTTGGGCAAGCAAATGTTCGAGCCACCTGCGCGACATGGCTTCGGCCGTATAGAGCCGCTCGAGTTCAGCGCGATGGAGCTCCACATAGCGGAGCGCCAGTGCCAGGGGCACGGACGCCTGGTGGCGCCCGAGAGCTTCGCTCAGCACCTGCAGCGTCGCTCCGGCCGGCTTCAGCCGAAGCGGCAGGACGTCGACGGGGTTTTGTAGCGGGTCGTTACACAGCGCTGAGGGGGACGTTACGAGGTACTGGCGACAAACCAGCGGACGATGTTCGTAGATGCTGCACGCATCGTCGACCAGAAAGGGACACGGCAGGCGCAGAGCGATGTAGCGAACCGCGATTTCGCGGGCCTCGACGCGTGTCAGCTCGCCGCGCGGCCGAAAGTATTCGTCGGACAATCCGGCCTCGTCGAGCGCCGCTTCGTTCCGCGCAAAGCGCTCGCGAAGCGGACTCTGTTTGTCTTCCGGGAGGCTTTCGACCAACCGGGCGAGGGCATAGGCTTCCGGAGGTGTGACGGGCACCGGCTGGGCTCGGCAGCAGGCCGAGCAGCCGCGGCAGCAGCTGATGGGGCGTCCTGCTGCTTGGCTGTCGCGGGCCGCACAGTCGACTTCGGCGTCGACGACTGCCTGCAGGATCGGCAGCAACTGATCTGCCCGCGCGCGCTCGGGCGGCAGGTCCGCGTGGACTGTGACCGGATGTTCACCAATGCGAAGCCTGAGGGTGACTTGAGGTGGGCTGGCCGATTTCATGAGTGTTTCTCCGCAGTGCGGACTCGGTGGGCTGCGACAGTTCGTGTTTTTTTAATCTTCTTTTGCGGATTGCTGATGTTTGTCGTTGCACCAGCAGTACAATGAGCGCGCCGCGATCGCTAGAGGCGTGATTGCGCG
>JBQCJB010000509.1:0-2436 GCA_051953155.1 Aureliella sp.
CCGGCCGCCTTTCTGCTGGCGGTTGGATCGATCGTCCTTTGGGCCGTCACTGGGCCGTTGTTCGGTTTTTCCGACACGTGGCAGCTGGTGATCAACACGAGCACGACCATCGTGACCTTTCTGATGGTCTTCTTGATCCAGAATTCGCAGAACCGCGATGGCGCCGCGGTGCAAATCAAGCTCGACGAACTGATCCGCGCCATCGAGGGAGCGAAGAACGAGTTGCTCGACTTGGAGCAAATGGACGAATGCGAACTGGATGCCCTCCGCCAGCGCTATGAAAAGATGGCTGTCGATGCCCGCAACCGCGCCGACTCGCTGCGCCACCATCGCAAGACAGCCTCGGCGACTTAGCGCCGAGCGACGCCCGCTTCCACACGTCGGCCACCGCGACAAGCGTTGCGTAAGTCTCGCTTCATCGACCCGCCGCCCATTCGGAAAGTGCTTGCGTCATTCGTCGCCGGCCAGTCCAACCTCGTTGTTGCGCTCGGCTGCTTGGCGCGACCACTCGGTCAGGAAAGAACGCGTCAGCGGCGATTCGCTTTCGTAACCATACGCTGCTGCGGTCCCGATGCCGCCCATTTTCGGCAGAGCTCGGTTCGCCAGGGCGAGGATCTCTTGCGTGAGCTGTGGAAAGACCGCCTGCAGATAAACCGCAATGTTCGTGGCGTTGCTGATCAGCACATCACCTTTTCCGAGCCGGCAGGCGCGAAGGATTTGATCGGCGGCTTTTTCCGCCGGCATCGAAACCAGCGGCAGTGAGTCGCCGATAGCGAACCAGGCATACTCGCGGCGGTGCTGCCCTTTGAAGATCGCGTTGCGCGGGCTGCCGGTGCGCATCAAGCCAGGGCTGGCCGTGGTCACGAAGATGTTCTCTTGCTTGAGCTCTGCCCTCAAGCCTTGCGATAGCCCGACCAGTGCGAACTTGCTGGCCGCGTAGGGCAGCATGTGAGGCACAGCCCGTTTGCCGCCCAGGGAAGCGATGTTGACGATCCGCCCCCAGCCCGCTTTGCGCATGCCGGGCAGAACCGCTTGCACCGTCCGCAGCGCGCCCCAGCAATTGACCTGCATGGCGTTTTCAAAGTCGGCGATCGTCATCGCTTCCAGCGGCCCGACTTGAATGATGCCGGCCACGTTAAACAGCACCTCGATGTCGCCCCAAGCTTCCGCAACTTTTTGGACCGTCGCTGCGACTTGATCGCTCGAGCGGACATCGCAGGGCAGACCTAGGACATGGCGGCTCTGGGCGACGATCTGAATGTCGCGCACCGCTCGCTTGAGTTTCTCGGGGTCGCGGGCGCAGATCGCCACGCGAGCGCCCTCGGCGGCTAGTTTGCGGGCGAGCACCAGCCCCAGCCCGCGCGAGCCCCCGGTGATCAGCACGGTTTTGCCGTGAAATGAAAACCAGCGCTGTTGCCGGATGAGCGCTCGAGTGGCTTCGAGCCCTGCATAGCCCGCTGCCGCCGCCAGAGCGATGCGCCCCAGAGCGGCCAAAGCTCGCTGGGAGCTATCGTGAGTTGTCATGCTCAGTCGTCCTGCGCACAGCGCACGCCCGTGAATTGCCAACGGGCATGTGCGGGGAAAAAGTTGCGGTACGTGACGCGGATGTGGTCGCTGCTGGTGGCGCACGATCCGCCGCGCAGCACATATTGATTGCACATGAACTTGCCGTTGTACTCGCCGATGGCTCCCGGACTGGGGCGGTAACCGGGATAGGCAGCGTAGGCCGACGAAGTCCACTCCCAGACATTGCCCAGCATGTCGCCAAAGTCCGCGGACGCCGGATCGACGCGCTGGGGATGCAGCGCGACCCCGTCGTCGATCAATTGGTCGGCGAAGACGCCCGAACGCGTCTCTTGCCCGGCGGCGCCAACGGCAACTTTCGTGGCAACGTGCTCCCATTCGAATTCCGTCGGCAGGCGAGCTCCGGCCCAGCGAGCGAAGGCGTCCGCTTCGAAGTAGCTGATGTGGCATACAGGACGCGACAAATCCAGCCTCTGAAGACCGGCCAGCGTGAACTCGTACCAGTAACCTTCGTGCTGCACCCAGTACAGCGGTCCGGCCCAATTCTCCGAGGTGACTTTGCTCCAGCCTTCGGACAGCCACAGCTCGGGTCGTCGGTAACCTCCGTCATCGATGAATTGAAGATACTCACCGGACGTCGCTGCGCGGTTGGCCAAGCGGAACGCACCCAGGTAGGCCGAATGCGCGGGAGTTTCGTTGTCGTAGGCGAAGCCATTTTCGGCATCGTGTCCGATCCGCGTCATGCCACCCGGATCGCGCACGTAGACCAGTCGCTTCACCGGGGGTGGTTTTTTATTCGCGTGCGCAACCGCGCCCTCGCCCCAGCGTAACAAGCCCCCACCACCTACCACCCCTCCAATGCGCCCCGCGGACACCAAGCCCGCCCTGGGGTCGGGCCGCAAAAACGGCATC
>JBQCJB010000510.1:0-6468 GCA_051953155.1 Aureliella sp.
GGAGACATCGCCATGAGCCCAGTCAGTCCGGTTGCCGTCGACAGCCTCCCCTTGTCGGGTCTGAAAGATTTGCAGCGCGTCGTGCCAGTGCCGGGGCTGGTCGAACTGAGCAAGCGATGGGGATTCTTTTTGGCGATGGGCGTGCTGTTGATCGTGCTGGGTGCGATCGCCATTGGTTCGGCCGTGCTGATGACCCTGGCGACGATGCTCCTGGTCGGCTGGTTGCTGATCGTGGGTGGCGTCTTCCAAGCGATCCATGCCTTTTGGTGCAAGGATTGGAGCGGCTTTTTTATCGACCTGTTGAGCGGGATTCTCTACGCAGTCGCAGGCTTTATGATCGTCGCGAATCCTGGGCTGACCGCAGTCACGTTGACCTTGCTGATCGCGATGTTCTTGATCCTGGGCGGCATCTTTCGAATCGCGGCCGCTCTGGCTGTTCGCGCGCCGAATTGGGGCTGGGTCGTGCTGCACGGAGCCGTCAACTTGTTGCTCGGCTTGGCCATCTGGCAGCAGTGGCCCTTGGCCGGACTCTGGGTCATCGGCCTGTTCGTCGGCATCGATATGATCTTCAACGGCACTTCGCTCGTGATGTTGGGCTTGGCGATGAGAAGCCTGCGTCCGACGAACTGAAAAGGACGCCACTGACCTCGCTCGCGGCACCCGCGCCGGCACTCGCGCCGGCACTCTCGCGGCACTCTCGCGGCACTCTTGCCGGCACTCTCGCCGCTGTGACGCTCGCCTTGGCGAGGCATTCTCGCCTCGGCCTGTCTTGGATTGCAGCTGCGTAAGGAAATGCAGTCGCACATCCCTGGTGCCTTAAGAATTCCTCCCGGCGAGGGGCTGTTTGTCCCTGCTGTAGGAATTTTTTGTGGACTTTGTCTTGCGGTTCTGTTATGAAGTCGGTTGTGCGATTCTGTGATGGTCTTCTTATTAGGGAATCCGCCTATGGTGCGCCATGTCAACTTGATGGTTTTCGGTTGGCTTCTATCGGCACTGCTCGTCGCAACTGGTTGCAGCGAGGCCAATCCACGCAAAGAGATCAGCGGCAAGGTAACGCTCAAGAGCGCTCCGCTCGATGAGGGCGTAGTTCGGTTCATGCCGTTGCCCGGTGGCAGCGACAAGTACCCAGCGACACAGGAATCGGGAATGATCGCCCAGGGCGATTACAAGATCCCGGCGGAAATGGGGCTTACGCCTGGCAAGTACAAGGTGATCATCACCGCGGGGGACAGCAGCGCCCCGGCCGATCCCGACCAGCCGCCGGGCCCAGGCGGCAACTATGTGATGAAGGACCGCATTCCGCCAGAGTTCAATGTCAATTCAAAGATTGAGGTGGAAGTCACAGAAGAGGGGCCGAACCAATTTAATTTCGATATTCCGTAAGCGTTCTTTCCTTTCTCTCTCGTTACATACTTGCGCGAGGTGTTCTATGAGAAGCGACCGCCGTGGATTTACGCTCGTGGAATTACTGGTCGTCATTGCCATCATCGGCATACTTGTCGGCTTGCTGCTGCCAGCAGTCCAGGCCGCTCGCGAGGCCGCGCGGCGCATGCAGTGCTCGAACAATTTGAAACAGTTGGGGCTAGGGATTCTCAACTATGAAAGTGCTTACAAACGCTTGCCTGGAGGCGTGGGCCGCTTCGGTTGCTGTTGGGGCACGTGGCAAGTCTCAATTCTGCCTTTTATCGAACAGAACAGCCTGTTTGCCCAATATCAGAACTCCGGTGGCCTCGATCCCGGACCGCGATACAGCCATGCCCTCAATCGGCCGGTCGTCAGCACGCGTTTGCCGACGTTAACCTGCCCGAGTGACACGCCCAACGCGCCCATTCTCAATATCACCAGCCACAATTATGCGGTGAACTACGGAAACACCAGTTTCTTCCAAACAACGCTCAACGGAGTCACGTTCAAAGGCGCCCCGTTCAGGTGTTACACTGGTTCGACGTCGGCCGATGGCCCGCCTCCTCCCTATAACAATCCCAATTCGCTGCCGCTGGTATTTGGTGCTCATCAGCCGCTATCGAGTCTGACCGATGGCACGAGCAATACGCTGATGGCGGCTGAAGTGTTGCAAGGACGCGGCAATGACTTGCGCGGGTTCACGTGGTGGGGCGGCGCATCGGGATTTGTGACCTATATGGCCCCGAACAGTTCCTCGCCCGACGTCATCACCGGTGGCAACTGCAAGTCGACGCTTGTCGGTCCACGTATGCCATGCACCACGGCGACGACCGCTACGCAGCCGCGGATGATGGGAGCTCGCAGTCTCCATGTCGGTGGCGTGCAGGCCACTTTCTGCGACGGCCACGTCAGTTTCGTGTCCGATTCGATCGACTACAACCTGTGGAATGCCCTCGGTACTGCGTCTGGAGCAGAAGCCCTCAACGCCGACTTCTGATACCGCCGACCTTTGATACCGTCACGTAGTGCTCGACTCGAAGGTTCACCGCGCGCCGCCGCCGCCGTCGCCCAGCGGTGCCGGCGCGACGGACAACTCGTCGATCCATAGAGACTGCGCGTGCGGCAGCAGTCCGGGACCGAAATAGGGCGTCAGCAGGAACTGGTTGAACTTCATCGTCGGAAAGTCCGGCGAGCGGAGGATGACGTTCGACCGGTCGATGACCAGCCGACCATCAAACCAGCCGCGTACGATTCCATCGGCATTGGCTTTTGCGTTGGCCGCGTCAAGCGTGTTGAGTTGGAACATGGCTTCGACGCGATGCCATTGATCGTCCTGGAACAACCGCTCCTGGCTGTCGAAGAACTGGCCGTTGAAGCCTCCTTTGAGTGGCCCTTGCGTCAGTCCGTGCGGCGCATCCTTGTTCTGAATGTCTTGGGCAGCCAAGCGCAGTTTGCCGTCCCAGGGTTCGATGTAGACCGTCAGATGGCTGGCGGCCGGTCCGTGAAAGCGGTTGTTCTCGGTCGTCATGAAGTGCATCAGGTGGGGATGGTACGGCTTGCCGCTCCACTGCCAGTTGTCCGACAGCCGTATCTGAAATCGCAGAAAGACGGTCTCCGTCGGCGCAAAGCTGTGCCGGCAGCCGGATGAATTGTCGGGAACCGTGCCTCCGTCTTTCCAGTGGAATTCGAGACAACCGCTGCCTGCAAAGGGGTGCCGGTCGGAGATCGTGAACCGCGAGCCATCGTACCAGCCCCGCTGAAGCAGCTCCGCATCGTCAAAGCCTTCGCGGAAGCTGACGGCCGAGGTCGCTCGGGCTGGTGCATTCGCCGCCGCCCCAGCCTGAGTGGCCTCCTGGGCTCGCGACGGCTCGCAGGTCGACACCAGTAACAGCAGAGCGGCCAATACCAGGCGCATGTTGAGATCTCGCAAGAACTGGGCTGGGGAGCCGCGCGGGAAGGTGACGATTGGCAATCGCGGCAGTGGGCGACGGCTATTTTAACAAATGCGTGGGAGCTGTTCGCCCAGCGGCATGGCCACGATCCGCGCGGCGCCCAGCGGCATGCGCGCCGTGACGCGCTGCGGATGAGCAGAAACGACGCGACCTATTTCGACTGCGCTTCTGCCCAGGGGATGGGCCCGCATGGCTTCGAGAACAGCGGCGGCATCTTCCTGGGCCACGATGGCCACCAGCTTGCCCTCATTGGCCACCAGCCATGGATCGAGGCCAAGAAGTTCGCAGGCGCCTTCGACCTCGGGAGACACAGGCACGCGCGCCTGGTCGATCTCGATTCCGCAGTTGGCTGTCTGGGCCAGTTCGTTCAAGCTGGCGGCCAGACCGCCGCGGGTCGGATCGCGGAGCGCGCGCACTTGCCGACTCGCGGCGAGCATCGCTGCAACCAGGCCATCCAGCGGCGCCGTGTCGCTCACGATCGGCGAATCGAACTGCAGCGACTCGCGGGCGCTCATGATGGCCATGCCGTGGTCGCCGATCGTGCCGCTGAGGAGTACGCAATCGCCGGGCTTGATCTGCTGGGGGCCGAGTTGGACTCCGGGCGGTACGCGTCCGATGCCGGAGGTGTTGATATAGCAGCCATCGCCATGCCCGCGCTCGACGACTTTGGTGTCTCCGGCCACGATCGACACGCCGGCGCGGGCGGCGGCTTGCCCCATAGCGTCCGCGATGCGCCGCAGAGTGTCGATGGAGAAGCCTTCCTCCAAAATGAATCCGCAGGTTAGCCACAGCGGCCGCGCGCCGCTCATCGCCAGGTCGTTAATCGTGCCATGCACGGCCAAGTCGCCGATGCTGCCTCCCGGAAAAAACAGGGGCTGGACGACGTAGGTGTCGGTGGTCATGGCATAGGACCCAGTCGACAGTTCGAGCACCGCAGAATCGCGCAGTTGACTCAACTGCGGGTTGCCGAAGGCAGGCAGGAAGACGCGCTCGATCAGCTCCGCAGACAGCCGACCACCGCCGCCGTGTCCCAGGATGATCTGCTGGTAATCGCCGCGCGGAACCGGGCAAGCCGAATCGTTCGCTGTCACAGTACAAGAAACTTTCGTTGCGGGACTAGGCGGGGCCGGACGTCTGCCAACGGCCGTAGTTGAAATACGCCGCGCAAGCACCTTCGCCCGAGACCATGGTTGCACCGAGCGGGTGGCGCGGCGTGCATTCTCTGCCGAAGGCCGCGCACTGGTGCGGTTTGAGCGACCCCAGGAGCACTTCGCCAGAGCGGCAGACCGGCGATTCGTCCGTCGTCAAACCTGTGACGTCAAAGCGAACTTCCGCGTCCCAGTCGCGGTAGTCATCCCGCAGCTTCCAGCCGCTCTGCGGGATGGCGCCGATGCCGCGCCAGTTTCGGTCGGCAACCTCGAACACTTCCTCGATCACGCGCTGGGCTACTGAGTTACCGGACGGTCGGACGACGCGCTCGTATGCATTTTCCAAACGATGCTCCCCACGCTCGAGCTGAACGACCGCTCGGCGAATGCCTTCGAGCAAATCGAGCGGTTCGAAGCCCGTGACGACGATCGGCACGCGATAACGTTCGCACAGTTCCGGATAACCGCGGGTCCCGGTGACGCAGCAGACATGGCCGGCCGCCAGGAAGGCATCGGTCCGATTGTCCGGCCGCTGCATGATGGCGGCGATTGCCGGGGGCACGAGCACGTGCGAAACCAGCCCGCTGAAGTTGTGGATCCCCTGCTCCTTCGCCAGCTTGAGCGCCATCGCATTGGCCGGAGCGGTGGTCTCGAAACCGATCGCCAGGAAGACCACCTGCCGCTCGGGATTGCGCCTGGCCAACTCGAGCGCATCGAGCGGCGAGTAAACGACCCGCACATCCCCGCCGGCTCCTTTGATCTGGAACAGGTCGCCGCGCGAGCCCGGCACGCGGAGCATGTCTCCGAACGAACAGAAAATGACCTCCGGCCGGGCTGCAATCGCCAAGGCTTTGTCGATGACCTCCATCGGAGTCACGCACACCGGGCAACCGGGACCATGGATCATTTCCAGCATCCCGCCCAAGAGTTGATCCAGTCCATGGCGGATCAGCGAATGCGTCTGCCCACCGCATACCTCCATGATCGCCCAGCGGCGCGTCACCGCCCGTGCGATCGCATCGATCAGCCGTTTGGCTTTCTCCGCGTCGCGGTATTCAGTCAAGTACTTCACCGCTCGTCTCTCCCAAGTCTTTCAGTTCTCGCAGTTCCTCCTCGAGCAAGCCGAGCTGTTCGAAAGTCTTCAACGAAGCAACCGCCGCGGCCTCGTCGATCTTGCTCAGTGCAAAGCCCACGTGCACGATCACATAGTCACCCACCTGACAGTCGGGCAGATAGGCCAGGCAAATCTGCTTCACCACGCCAGCGAAGTTGACTCGCCCCATCAACGTGCCGCGCTCCTTGGTGATGCTCAGGACTTGACCCGGTACTGCCAGACACATGACGTTCCCTCCGCTGCAGTCGATGGGGGCCACTGGCGAGCCGTTGCCGCCAGCGACCGGTGCCGGCGGACGAGCCCGGGGTTTCTGTCTATCATAGCGGCCGCGCGTCGCATAGGATGAACTTGCGCGGACTTCGCACGGCGGCCCGCGACGCCACTTCGGGGGCAAACGGGCAATGCACGAACTGTCGATTGCGAACAACATCGTCAACATCGCGGCCGAGGCGGCGGCTCGACACGGCGCCACTCGAGTCCAGGCGGTCGATGTTTCGATTGGAGCGCTCTCGTGCGTGCACGAGGACGCGCTGCGTTTCAGTTTCGACATCGTTGCCGAGAACAGCATCCTGGCCGGCGCTCAGTTGCGGATACGCCGAGTGCCTCTGGCGGTCTTCTGCGCCAGTTGCGACCAGGTCGTCGACATTGCCGGAATCCAGGACCTGCGCTGTCCGACGTGCCACACGCCCAGCAACGATATCCGCCGCGGACAGGAGCTGGATGTGGACTCGATCGAGTTTTCTTCGACCGCTTTGCGACAGTGAGTGAAGGCACAAGTTCGATGAACGAACCGCGGATTGTACAAGTTCGCACGCGAGTGCTGAAAAAGAACGACGAACTGGCGCGGGCG
>JBQCJB010000511.1:0-6071 GCA_051953155.1 Aureliella sp.
CATTAAACGACGCATCGATCGGAGAGCTCGGACAGCCGAGACGGCTATCCTACTGCGCCCGCTTCGGGGAGAGGGGGGGAAGCAGTACCACACCGCATAGCACGAACCGAATCAGCATTAGACGACGCATCGATCGGAGAGCTCGGACAGCCAAGACGGCTATCCTACTGCGCCCGCTTCGGGGAGAGGCGGGGAAGCAGTACCACAGCGCATAGCACGAACCGAATCAGCATTAGAAGACACACAGAATCGGAGAGCTCGGACAGCCGAGACGGCTATCCTACTGCGCCCGCTTCGGGGAGAGGTGGGGAAGCAGTACCACAACGCATAGCACGAACCGAATCAGCGTTAGCAGACGAGCCGAATCAGGAACACGGACAGCCGAGACGGCTATCCTACTGGTCGTTGGCGGCCATGTCATCTTCGGAGCGGACTTTGCCGCGGGCGATGTAATTGGCGCGGCGACGCGCGTAGGCCTGTGCTGCGGGCATCTGCTGTTGAAGCCAAGCCTCGAGATCCTCGGGAGCGGGCTGCGTCACGTCGATGCGCTGTACCAACTGTTCCATGAATGCCCGGCACCAACCGCAGCCGGTCCCCGCGCCCTGGCACTCGCTCAAACGACTCGCCACGCGAACTTTGTGCACGCGGATGTAGTTGATCACCTTGCGCCAGCTGACATGAAAGCACAAGCACAGTTCGTCGTCAGGTTGCATGGGAGATCACGTGCGCGGCAATGCGGCAGGCGGCCAGGAAATCAGGGATATCGAGGCTCTCGCTGGTCGTGTGGACGTCGCGTTGGCCGCAGCCGAGCGTGACGGTCGGTAGGCCGTGCCGAACCAACCAGTTCGCGTCGACTCCACCGTTGGAAACCGCCAGCACCGCTTGACCGCCAACCGCTTCGACGGCTGCGACCGCCGCCTGAACGACCGGAGCGTCCTCTGCCAGGCGGAACGATTCGTAGTCGACCCGGCGCTCGATCTCCGCTCGAACGCGGACGCCACTCGAACTGCGCGTCTGGCTGGCTGCCCTCTCGAACGCGCGGGCAATGGCAGTGGCAATCTTGTCGCGAAACGCCCCGTCGTGGCTTCGTGCCTCGGCTTGGATCTCGACGCGGTCGCAGACGACGTTGGTCGCAGCGCCGCCGCTAATCGTCCCGATGTTACTCGTTCCGACACGCCTGCCTTTCGTCACTGCCCCGAGCCAACCGTCGCGCTGGAGGTCTGCGATCGCCAGGCCGGCGGCATGGATCGCGCTGGCGCCGGCTTCAGGCGCCAGGCCAGCGTGCGCCGCCAAGCCATGCAGAACGATCTTCATGCGTTCTCCACCGGTGGCGCCGATCGTCAACTTGTATGGGTTGCTGCCGTCGAAGTTGAATGCCATGGCAACTTTGCCAAGCTTGGCAGGCGAAAGGTTGCGGCTGCCTTGCAGTCCGATCTCCTCCTGGACGAAGAAGCACAGAGTCAGCGGCGGCAGCGGCTCAGCCCGCTCGAGCATTTCGACGAAGGCGATCAGCACGGCGGCAACACCAGCTCGATCGTCGGCTCCCAGTCCCGTCGCCCGATCGGCGGAAACGATGCTTTGCCCCGTGCGCTTGGGCTGAGCACCGACGCAGATCGGCACGGTATCCATATGGGCCGACAGCATGATGCGCGGCCGGCGTGCGGCACCGGGCAGTTTCACGATCAAATTGCCAACGGCGCCTGGTCGCGGAGTGCGTTTGTGCGCAGTGTCGTGCACGATGGCAGCCGGTTCGACGCCGTGGTCGGTCAGGAAAGTCGTAATCGCCGCTGCCACCGCAGCCTCTTCGCAACTCGGTCCACGAATGCTCATGAGCTGGGTAACCAATTTCAGAGCGCGGGCTTCATCGATTTTCATCGGGGGAGGCTTTACAGTAAGTGCCGGGCTTTGATTTCCAAATACTTGTTGACCAGCGGTGATGTCATCTCTTCGGGAAATACGTCCAGTGCCAGGCTGCCCGTGGCTTGCATGCGGCGGATGACTTGGTGCCGCCACAGCAAAAGTTGGCTGGCCGCTGCGCTCCGGTAGAGGACCTCTTCGTCCGGGGCCGGATTATCGGCGAACTGGAACAGGCTGTGATCGCGCAGCAGCACCAGCAACGGCAAATGGCAGCCGATGAGATTGCCCATGTAATTTTGAATTTGCTCGGAATTGACTTCATCGATGACGTTCGTGACCAATACGACCAACGAGCGCCGCCGGCAGTGGGTCGATAGATACAGGAACGCACTGTCGAATCGCGATTGGACCAGCCGCGGGAATTGGTTGAAGCCTGCATGGAGAAGGCGATTCATTTGCCGCTTGCCGCCGGCAGGCGGGACGTAGTTGTGGACACGGTCGGAAAAACAGATCAGACCGACCGAGTCGCCCTGGGCGAGCGCCACGTAGCTGAGCATCAGGATCGAGTTCAGCGCGTAGTCGACCAGGCTCAGCCCTTGGTACTCATTGGTCATCATCCGCCCGCAGTCGAGCATGAAAATGACGCGCTGGCTTTGGTCGGCTTGAAATTGTTTGACCGTTAACTTTTGTCGGCGGGCAGTGCTCCGCCAATCGATTTGTTTGTAGTTGTCGTCCGACTGGTAATCGCGGAGGCGTTCGAAATTGCTCTCCTGTCCGGCTCGACGCGTCTTGCGAACGCCGATCAGGTTCAGTCGATTGGTTCTGGCTAGCAACGCGTATTCACTGATCTGCTGGATGTTCGGATAGACGTGCAGCACGCCAGGGGCAGGCAAGCGGCGGTTACGCCGCCACAGACCGCCCCTGCTCAACAGCGACACGAACACGTATTCCAGTTCGAATTGTCCGCGTCGTTCGGGCAGCAGTTTGTGGAACAAGGTCACCCGCGCGTTGGGCGCGGCGGTCACCGCGTGCACGGGCGGTTCGATCTTCAAACCCGACGACGCATCGTCGGCCAGTTCCAGACGCAACGCGCGGCGGCCACGAACCACCAGCGAGAGTTCGACGTTGTGCCAAGCGCCCAGCGATGCCACCCGGGCCATCGTCCGTTCGACGGTCAAGTTCCGCAGCGGCGGTATCGTCAATAAATCGATGCTCGCCGCCGTTAGCAACAACAGGTCGAGTCCGACGCTAATCATCCAGCACCACTCGGGCAAGGCTGGCAGCGACAGGGTGACCAGGCAGGGGATGGCGAACAGCATTCCCAACCGCCGCGTCGGATAAGTCGCACCCCAGAACATCAGTGCAGCCAGCGGCACCAACAGCACGATCAACGTCGTCCAGGGCGTCACTCCGTACGCTTGCAGTGAAAAAGGTGCGGCGCTGGGGGGCATCAGCTACGAGGTACCTCGATGCTTTTAACGAGTTGCCGCAGTTGGTCGTCGACCTTCAGGCCTTCGACTTCCGCTTCGGCGGTCATGATCACGCGGTGGCGCAGGGCTGGCAGCACGATTTCGACGACATCGTCGGGGACGGCATAATCGCGGCCGCGAGCCGCGGCCAACGTTCGCGCACCTTGCATCAGCGCCAGACCAGCCCGTGGCGACGCGCCCAGATGGAAGGCTGGCCAGCGCCGCGTCTGGCGCACCAGTTTGTTGATGTAGGACACCAGTTTCGGTTCGACGCGCACCTGCGTGTTCGCCTGGGAAATGGCCAGCAGTTCAGCCGGGTTGGTGATCGCCTTGAGCTCCGTTTCCATGCGCTGGTTCAAATCGACCATTTGGCTGTGCAACGTCAGGATCCGTTCTTCCTCTTGCTCGGTCGGATAATCGACGACGACCTTGAACATAAAACGATCAAGTTGCGCCTCGGGGAGATTGTAGGTCCCTTCGCTTTCGATCGGGTTCTGAGTTGCCAGGACCAAGAAGGGACGTTCCAGCGGGTGCGTAACACCGTCGACCGTGACGCGGTATTCCTGCATGATCTCCAGCAGCGCGGCATGGGTCTTGGCTGGCGAGCGATTGATTTCGTCGGCCAGCAGCAACTGCGTGAACACCGGTCCCGGTCGAAAGCGGAACTCCTGCGTGCGCATGTCCAGCAAGGGGGCGCCGGTGATGTCGCTGGGCATTAGATCGGCCGTAAATTGAATGCGTCCAAAGCGGCAGCCGAGAATTGTCCCGAGCGAACGGACGAACAGCGTCTTGCCCATCCCCGGCAGGCTCTCGATCAGCAGGTGGCCGCCGGACAAGAGCGCCACCAACGTCGTCAGCACCAATTCGTCCTGGCCGACAAAGATCTTATGCAGCTCTTGCGAGACTGCTTGAAAAACTTCTTTCGTAGGTCGCATGAGATCCGATTCTAAGGTGAAGAGTCGTTGGGGGAGCTGGGCGGCGCGGCCTCGCCCGAAGTGACCGGCAGCGCCGGCGGTTCGACCGGCTGGGCGGGCTGGAACGCCGATTTTAACCAGCCTGGCGGTGCCTCGCCGCGGACCGCGCGATAATAGTCGGCCACCACGCGCAGCGCGTGACGCACATCGCCCCGCCGCTGCAGCATGCGCCCGAGAGCTTCGGCGTGTTGCCCGAAGTCCGACAGCGAGGCGCTCGGCAGCGCTTGGGGTCGGCCGAGTATCGGAAACAAGGCCAGGCAGATCAACACGCCGAGAAACGCCAGGTGAGCCACGATAATGTTCATCGGCCAAGTCGTCAGCACACTCAGGCCAGCGATCTGGTCGTCCTCGTGCACGTTGCTGATCACCAGGCCTTGCGCATCGAAGGGAACCAGCGCGATGCGCTTGGCCGGCTGCAGGGCATCGATGAGATGATGAGCGGCCTGCCGGAAATGCGGCTGCACGATCGAACCGTTCAGCAGTGGCGCGCCATTGGCAACGGCCAAGATCTGGCTGCCCGCGTATCGCGAACTGGTCAGCTTCGTAACCAAAGGCGTGCCGTCGCGGCCAGCCAGCAACACTTCAACCTGCGGAACCTTGGCCCATTCCTCTCGCCAGGTCTCGGCGTCGCCGATATCCGTCGCGACCCAAACCGAACGGAAAAGCTCGGGCTGGTCGGCCTCGCTTTCGTCCTCCTCTGCCTGCGGGTTCGCCTGCGGGTTTGGCTTTTGACTTGGTCTTTGGCTGGGCTTTTGTCGTGGCTTCTTGGCTGCTTTGTTGGGTGGTTGGGTGGCTTGTCGCGAGTTGCCCAGCGTGCGGGTGCTCGGGGTGGTCGACAGCCACTTGGGCTTGTCCTTAGCTTGCGACTTTTGTGGCGGCTCGAGGCGAATGCGCACGGGCCACAGGGCCGTCGCGCGATCGTTTGAACTGGAATCGGTAATCGCGCGGCTCCACGGGCCCACAAAGTCGCGGACTTCGACTCGCGGTTCGTGGAGCTTGATGTGGAACCAACGGCAAAAGGCGTCCTCGTCGATCTCTCCTTGCCACAGGGTGTCGAGAGTGGTTCGGGCCATCGCGAGTTCGACCTCGGCCCGATGCCGCTGCGCCGCCGGGACATCGGCGAGCGTCCGCTGCCGGTAAAAAATCTCCGCATCGAAATCGCGGCCAAAGTAGACAACCGTGCGGCCCGCTTTGGCACCGAGCCACGCTTCGAGCCAATCGCGAGCTTCCTTGGCAGGCGGGTGAAAGGTGTTGCCGACCAAGAGAATGGCGTCGGCTTTTTCCAGCCGCGATGACAGGCGGTGCGCGACAAAGCAGCGCGAGCCGGCTTGGCTGCACAGCTTCATAAAGATTCCCAGGCCATTGATGCTAGAGCTTTTCGCCGGGTATTCGACGCCACCGTAATCCGATGAAATCCCGCTGCCGCCACAGCCGGCCAGCAGCGCGAAAATCGCCAGCAGCGCCAACCGGCCGAGTGATCGGTGGGTCGCCAACTGACGCAATGTGTCCAGCGGTTGCAGCGGCGAAAGACTCATGAGGCCGTCGCCTGTTCGATGGGTGCCAACTGGTCGATCGCTGGTGCGAGCATCCGATGAAAGTTATCCAGCTGATTCCAGATAGCGAAGAAGCGCTCGCGGTCGATCGAGTGCCGCCCGAAAAAAACGTCCTCAAATGCGAGCATGGCTGGCAGGAGGAGTTCGCGCAATTGGCGGTTGCTGCCCAGTTCGTGCCAGTACATGCGATTGGTCTTGCCGCGGTGCAAGACGATTTT
>JBQCJB010000512.1:0-9601 GCA_051953155.1 Aureliella sp.
CGTTTTTGTTTGCCGACTTCGTGCCGACGCGGCAGTTTGCATTCCTGATGATCGCCATGATGAGCAGTGCGTTGCTAGGCGATCTGGTGCTGTTGCCGGCACTCTTGCTCAGTCCGCTGGGTCGGTGCGTGGAACCGCGCCGCCGCTCGTCGTCGGAACCGGTGGCTGCATGAGCCAGTCGGAATTGCCACCGCAACTGGCCGCACAAGCCGCCGCCGGTCCGCCGGGACTGAGCGATGCCCTGCGCATTTGGTGGGCCGGTGTCTCGGCAGTGACGCCCGAGCGATTGTTCGCAAGCGAGGTCCGCGTCGAGAATAACGAACTGATCGTTGGCGATCACACGTTTTCGCTGCGCGGCATTCGCAGGATCGTCGTCGTCGGCGCCGGCAAGGCATCGGCAGCTATGGCCTCCGCGCTGGTCAACAAGTGCTTCTCGCGCTTACCGCGCTCGATCGAAGTCGTCGGTTGGGTCAATGCGCCCGAGGCTAGCTTTTCAGTAGGTTCTGCTGGACCGGTCCATTTGCATGCCGCTCGACCGCCAGGCATCAACGAACCGACGGCCGCCGCAGTCGAAGGCACCGGCGCGATCATGCGTCTGGTCGGCCAGTGCGATGCGGGCGACCTGTGCATCGCGCTGCTTTCCGGAGGCGGTTCGGCGCTGCTGGCCCAACCGATCGATGGGATCACCCTGGCCGACAAACAGGCGATCGCCCGCAAGGTGGCTGCCGCCGGCGGGAACATTCAACAACTCAATACGGTCCGGCGGGCGCTCAGTCGCGTCAAGGGAGGCGGCTTGGCGCGGCATTGCCACGCCCGTCACTTGATTTCGCTGATCATTTCCGACGTGTTGGGCGATCCACTGGAAACGATCGCTTCGGGACCGACGGTCGTCGAAGCGAAAGCGCTGCCGCAAGAGGCTCTCGAGGTGCTCGCACAACTCGGCTTGCTCGGCCAGCCGGATCTGGAAAACGTCATCAGCGTGCTGCGTCGGTCGGACGCGGCGATCGAGCGCCGGCGAGCACCCAAGCACGCTCCGGTCAGCAATATCATCCTGGCCAACAACGCGACCGCGGTCGATGCGGCCGGCGTCAAAGCGGTCGAATTGGGCTATCGCTACATTATGCAAGTAGCTCGCACGCTGGAGGGCGACGTCGCCCAGCTGGCCGAGCGCGTCGGTCAGACGCTCGAAGGACTCGCGCGCGAACCCCAAGTCGACTGTTGGATCAGCGGCGGAGAACCGACTGTCAAACTGCCGGCCGCCGACATCTGCGGTCGCGGCGGGCGCAACCAACAATTGACTCTGCTGAGCTTGCTCGAGCTGGAGCGCCGCGGCTGGCCGGGCGACCGCGAGAAATTCCCCGTGCCGCTCCTTTTTCTATCGGCCGGAACCGATGGCGAGGATGGTCCCACGACCGCCGCCGGCGCCTGGTTTACCGAGGCGACTCATCGGTTGCTCAGTGCGCAGGGCATCGATGCCGCGGCATTTGCTCAACGCGCCGACGCCTATCCGCTGTTGGAGCAACTCGGCTGTCTGATCCACTCCGGACCGACGGGCACGAACGTGTGCGACTTGCGGATTGCGCTAAAGCTCGAGCGACCGCACTCCCCTGGCGCCGCCGAAAGTGCTCGGTTAAACTGACTCGATCGTCCGCGCGGCCGACGGAGGCCGGGCGCGAGCGATGCGATGATGGGCCGACTGAAAAGAAGAAGTGCGAATCCGATGAAAGCAAGTGGCGCAGAGGGTTGGATATCGGCTCGAAGCCGCGCGTTCGACAGCAGTGGCATCCGCAAGGTCTTCGATCTGGCGGCCAAACTGAAGGACCCGATCAATCTTTCGATCGGTCAACCCGACTTCGACGTCCCGGCCCAGGTGCAAGAGGCCTGTGTCGAGGCGATCCACAGCCGAAAAAACGCCTATTCGCCCTCGCAAGGGATCGGGCCGCTGCGCGAGCGGTTGCGATCGGAGATTGCTCAGCGTTACAACCATCCCGACCGCGATGTTTTCATCAGCTCGGGCACCAGCGGTGGGCTGGTACTGGCCATGTTCGCCATGGTCGACCCTGGCGACGAAGTCATCATCTTCGATCCCTATTTCGTCATGTACCCGCCGCTGGTCCAACTGGTCGGCGGCGTGCCGGTGCTGATCGATACCTACCCCGATTTCCGCATCGACCTGGACCGCGTGCGAGCGGCCATCACGCCGCGGACGAAACTCATCCTGTTCAACTCCCCGGCTAATCCGACGGGCGTGACGCCCGGTGAAGACGAAGTCCGCGGGCTGGCCGAACTGGCCGCCGAGCACAACATTGCCTTGATATCCGACGAGATCTACAGCCAGTTTGTCTACGACGGCCGCCTGGTTTCGCCGGCCGACACCAATCCGCAGACGATCGTCATCGACGGATTTTCCAAAAGTCATGCGATGACCGGTTGGCGGGTAGGTTGGGTGCACGGTCCGCGCACGCTGATCGAGACGATGATCAAGTTGCAGCAATACAGTTTCGTGTGCGCGCCGCAGCCAGCCCAGTGGGGTGCGCTGGCTGCTATGGACGTCGACATGTCCAGTTACCGCCGCGATTACACGAAAAAGCGCGACATGATGATTGCCGGCTTGAAAGATCGTTTCGAGATCGTCGAACCCGGCGGGGCTTTCTATCTCTTCCCGAAGGCCCCTTGGGGTACCGGTTCGGAATTTGTTACCGCCGCGATCAATCGTGGTATCTTGATCATACCGGGAAACATTTTCAGCAGCCGCGATACTCACTTCCGAATATCGTATGCGGCCGCCGACTCGATGCTCGAGCGCGGCATCGAGGCTCTGAACAAAATGGCCGACGACGGCCCGCCAGGCTAAGCTTTCGATGATGAAACTCAAAGCGGTCGCCAATTTCTGCCGGCGTATGGGCGTGGGGCTCCAAGCCGGCGTCGATATTCTCCGCGTGCTCGAGACCGAGACGCGCAGTGGCGACCAGCACCACCGCCAGGTCATGCGTGCGGTCGGGGAAGATATCCGGCAAGGCTGCACCTTGTCCAAGGCGATGTTCAATGCCCCAAGGCATTTTCCGCCGCTGCTAATCCAAATGGTCCACGCCAGTGAGCTAGGTGGCCGGATGGATTCCATGTTCTTGTACATGGCCAACTACTACGACGACCTGTATCAGACGCGCAGCTACTTTTTGCAGCGCATCACCTGGCCAGTCATTCAATTGGTGCTGGCGGTGGGCATTATCGGCCTGGCCATTCTGATCCAGGGTTTACTGGCGCGCTCGGGCAGCGGCCCGAACTACGACGCGACCAGTTTGGGGCTCTATGGCGTCAGCGGATTTGTCCTCTACGTCGCCATCGTCGGTAGCGTCGCCATCTTTTCTGCCGCGCTGGTCTACGGCATCTGGAAGAACTGGTTCAATTGCCATCGCGTGCTCATGCCGATCGTCCAACGCATTCCCGGCCTGGGCGCGGCACTGACGACGCTCGGACTCTCGCGACTGAGCATGACGATGTCCATGCTACTGAATGCCGGAGTCGACGCCCGCCGCAGCACCAAGCAAGCCTTTCTGGCGACGGGCAACTATTACTACATCAGCGGGATGGAGCGGGCGTTGGGGTCGATCGAGCGGGGTGAGTCGTTCGGCGACGCGCTCGATGCGGCGGGTGTGTTCCCAAACGAATTCCTCGAAGCGGTCCGCGTTGGCGAGCTGAGCGGCACCGAGACCGAATCGCTCGACCACCTGGCATGGGAATACCGCGAACGAGCCAAAGCCGCGCTCGGTTTCATTGCCAATTTGGCCAGCGTGGCCATCTGGATTTTTGTGATGGCATTGATAGCGTTCATGATCATCCGTTTGGCCATGCAATACATCAACATGCTCTACTCTCTCATCCCATAATGCGCATCTTTCGCATTTAAATGTCTGCCTTAAACGGAATTTACTTGTGCCAACCAGCGTAATCGCTGTGGGCGCGGGCTCGGCGGTTGTGTTACATCTAGGCGTGGATCGCTGTCAACTTTTTTCACCCGCTCACTGTGCACGATGCAACCAGCAGGACGAGGAAGTCCGTTTACGGCCCACTGGCCTCGCGAAGTCGCAACTGCGACGGGCGGGGTCCCCTTGCGCAGTCGCATAGCCGCCATCGCAATCACCGCTGGCTGGATCGCCGCAGCCTTGGTCGCCTTGGTTTGCTTCGTCGAGCGTGCGCTGGCGGTCGAAACACTGCCGAGCGAAGCTGGGCTGTCGTTCGAGGTTCGCGCCGTCTGGGGCGGCGGACCGGTGCGCGCCTTTGCGGGCACGATCAAGCTCGACGGCGGTTCGATCGATCTGGTGCGCAACTTGAGCGTCCAGGACGATTCGGTGGCCAGCGTGGTTCGCCGCAACGGTTCGGAACTCGCCATCCAACCGCATAGTCCCTCGTCGTTCGGCGGGGTTGATCTTCGCCTGCACGGAACTCCGCAGTCGGAGCTCGAATTTCAATGGGACGATCCGAGCGGAGTTGCCAGGCCCGAGCCGATTCGCGTCAAGCTCGCTCAGCTGCTGCACGAACGGGTGCTCGAGCCGATCGATGGCCGCGGCACGCGTTTGGCCGTCGAGCGACAGGTGCACGATCGCATCCGTGCGAGCGTCAATCACGGACAGACCATCTTCGCGCCCGGCGAGCGCTGCACGCTGACGGTCGAAGGCGTTTACAACCAGGTGACCGCGGGCGAATACCGCGTCAACGTGCGCTTGATCGAAGGACGCGACGGGCATGTGGTTTCCCATTTCCAGCGCGATGTCGAAGTCGATTCCTCGGGCAGCTTCGCCGAACAGACCTTCAGCGCCATAGATTTGCCGACCGAGCCTGGCGTCTATTGCTTCGATATCGGCATCCAGCGGCGGCGTTTGATCAATTCGTTCATCAGCGCAATTGCCGTGGCCGATCGCAAATATGAAATCGTCGTCGTCGACGACCAACCTGCCGCCAGCGCACCGACCGAGTGGCGTGAATTGGCTCAGGTCTATCCGGCCGGCGCTTCGTGGTGGGACAGCCTCGGCCGGTTTCGCGTCCCGGCGGTGAAGACCCTGACGCCGCTGGTCTCGCATGCCTCCAGGCCGATCGGTAGCGCGGAACACAATCGCCGGTTGGTTGGTGGCACCGAGTGCATGGTTCTGGCCGCCGGTGCCTGGCAAGCCTTTCCGCTGTCGATCGACGCGCCGGGAACTCCGCACCGAGCGATCGTCACCGTCCCGAACGACCGCGCCCAAAAACTGGTCTTCAGCATTCAGGAAAGCGCTTCGCCGGGCGACGCGTCGGGACTAAAGCTGGACAGCGGTCTGATCGTCGAACCACATACGGTAGGGCAGGGGGACATCCTCCAACACGAACTGGTCTTTTGGCCCAAAACTTCGCAACCCTTTCTGTTGGTATTCAACGCCGGCCTGCACAGCGACGCCGCGATTGCCGAGATCAACCTCGAAGTGGCTGAAGCGGGGCTGACCAGTGTCGGCACGGCGCCTGCGATCGAGACACCCGGGCGACTGGCCGCGGTGTACTTCGACAAACCGCTGCTGGCGGAGAATTTTGGGGCCGCGCGGCGGGTCGATCACAAGGGGCATCGCCAGCTGGATAGTTGGCGGACGGTCGACGAGGCCAGTCAGCGACTGGCCGACTACACGCGCTGGAGCGGGCATAATGCGGCGGTGCTGACCGTTGCCACGCAGGGCGGAGCTTGCTACCCGAGCCAAGTCCTGGCGCCGAGCCCTAAATTCGACAGCGGCACTTTTCTAGCCGATGGCTCGAGCCCCGAGATCAAGGATCTGGCCGAGTTAGTATGCCGCCAGTTCGATCGCCGCGGGCTGAAGCTGGTCTTGGCGATTGAACTGGAAGGCAAGTTACCTGAGCTGGCCCGCTTCGAGCCGGCGAACGAAGTGAACGGCTCGCTTTTTCAAGTCGAGCAAGAGGAGAGCCAAGACACGGCCCGCGAGCCCGGCGTCGTGCAGCGCGGCCCGCGCTATAACCCGCTGGACGCTCGCGTCCAGGCAGCCTTGGCCCGCGTGGTTCATGAATTGGTCGAGCGTTATGGCAAACACCCTTGCTTTGCCGGAGTGCAAATCAATCTAAGCGATCGAGGGCATTTCAATTTTGCGGGCGACCGCTGGGGTTACGATACCGCATCGCTGGCGCGGTTCGAGCGCTCGGTCGGCGCGCCGCTACCTGCCGATCCCGAGCAGCGTCAACAACTGCTTGCCGGCGGGCTGCGGCTGGATTTTTTGAACGAGCGCTCGCAGGAACTGGCTCGCTTCTATTACCGCTTGGCCGACGACGTCGCCAACAGCCATCCCGGCGCCAAGCTGATGATCAACCCTGCCAAGCTGCTAGCCGCTGCGCCGAGTGCGGAGACGTTTGGGGAAGTGGAATCGCGGCCGCTGTCGCCGAGCGAGATTCTGCTCGGCTGCGGCATCGACCCAGCCGCCTTGACCACTAATGACAAGATTTGCTTGCTCCGGCCCGATGCCGATTCACCGCTGCGGGCGCCGGTGGCCCGCGCGTGGTCGTATCGACTAGCGAGCGATGGCCAGCTGGACGCCGCGATCAGCGCGCACTCCGGCGGCGCTATCCTCCAGCAAACGCCCACCGGTTTCCGCTTGCCTGAATTCGACAAAGCCAACCCGTTTGGCAACGAGACCTCGCGCACCTGGCTCTTCCCGCATGTCTCCAGCGCGGGCGATAGCGCGCGGCGCGACTTGGTGAGCCGACTGTTTCAGGCTGATCTGCAGGTGCTCGAGTGCGGCGGCTGGATGGCAGCGATGGGTCAGGAGCGAGCCTTGCGTCCCGCACTGCAGGTGCTCGCGCAGTTGCCGCCGGTGCGCATGGACGATTTGACGTGCAACCAGGCCAGCGCGACGCTGCGTGTACGGCGCGTCGCGCATGCGGGGCATACCTATTTACAACTGGTCAACAATGCCTCGTGGCGCGAGAACGTCGTCGTCGAGCTGCAGAGCAAGCGTGACACCGCGGTCCATTCGCTCGACGCGCCGGGCGCGGATCCGCTAAAGAACATTCCGGCAGGTCAGAAGCAAACTCTTCAACTGTCACTGTCTCCCTATAGTCTGTCCGGCCTGCGCATCGACGCTGATGACATAACTATCCTCAGCTTGACCAGCGCTCCGGAGGAAGGTGTGGCCACGCGTCTTGAGAGGCGTTTGAACGACCTGCAGTTGGCGATCGACCGCGCCGGGGAACTGAACGAGCAACAGACGCTGGGCCTCCGCGGCGGCGATTTCGAAGCCTGGAGCGATGGCACGCCGCAAGGCTGGACCAAGTCGACTCATCCATCGACCTCGGTCAGCGAAGAGCGCGAGCTGCCGCGCAGCGGTCAAGGCTGCGTGCGTATTGAGCACAACGGCAACGGGGCAGCGACGGCTTGGATCCAGAGCGATCGCATCGCCATCCCGTCGACCGGCCGCTTGGCACTAGAAGTCTGGGTGCGCTCCGCGCCGGGCCAAGACCAGCCCAGCGTACGACTGTCGGTCATTGGCCGCGATCGCGAAGGCAAGCGATTCCAACGCTGGCACGACTTCGTTCCGAGCGCTGCCGGTGGGACGCAGATTCCGATCGACTGGGGCCGCAAGCCGCTGGTTTTGTTGGTGCCCGACGTGCCCAATGAGGACCTGACCGAACTGCACGTAGCCGTCGACCTGATCGGGCCGGGACGCTTGTGGGTCGACGACGTGCGCGTCTACGGCATGTACCTGCATCCCGACGAACAAGTGCATCTGCTGGGTCAAATGTTCTTGGCCAAACAGCAGATGCGCAAAGGGGACTGCACTTTGGCTGACCAACTGCTCGACGGATTCTGGGCCTGCTTCTTGTCCTCCTACCTTGGCCCGCCGCCGACGCCCGCGGGGGCTGAGGCTCTGGCCGCGGGCACTGCGACCGCCGATGGGAAAGCAGCGGGCGATGCGGCAAACCCTCCGCAAAAGTCCAGCGCTAGCCCGACGGCTTCCCCGACCAAGTCGGCTGGCCGCCCGAGCGCGCCGACGCCGGCGTGGCGCAAGTCTTCTCAGCCGCGATTCAATCATTGGCAAGAAGCCCTGCGGCAACGCTGGCAGCGCTAGCGCTATTTGAGGTTGCGAGCGCACTCGCGCTCTTCGGCCGAGCGAGGCTCCAAGACTGGTCGAAGCTCCAGGGCCGGGGCGATCGATTGGGCCGATTGTGCGGCCGATTTTTCTCGAGCGATGCCCAGCAGTACGTTGGCCCGCTGGTTCAAATAGCTTTGCCGGTTGCGTAAACTGGAGAAGGGCATGACTCCGCGTGCCCGGTCCGCTCGGGCTCTCCCTTCTCTGACAAAAGTCCAGCTTGGATGGAAAACTTTCTGCGACTCTTCGGTGCGCTTCGCATGGCTGCCGCTGTTTTGGCTGCGCTATCGCTGGCATGCGCGGTCGGCTTGGCTCAGGAGGAGGAGGTCCAGCCACCGGAGCCACCGGCGGCTGACGTCCCCGTTCTGCCCGACGTGCTCAAGGAAGGCACGCTCGAACTGAAGGCGCGGCTGTATTTGCCCGATGGAAAAGGCGACCCGCGGTTCGTGCCCAACATGCTGCTGGGCGACTTGCTCGACATGATCCGCGCGCAGGCCTCGCGCTCCGAAGGCGCCGATCTACCTACTTATTCTTTCGACAACTTGGCCGTCCAAGCCAAGATCGATTCGGACGTGGCCGACGTGACGGCTCGCGCTCAAGTGACGCTGGGCGAGAACGCTTTGCCGGTAACAGCGATCGGCCTGAGGTTGCACAGTTGCCAACTGTCCCAGCCGATCGAATTTGAAGGAGGGGGCCAAAGCCAATGGCAGGTAGGCCGCAGCGAACCGGGCTACACCTGGTGGCTCAAGGCCGAACCGAATACGACGCACCATGCCACGCTAGTCGGTCAATCCGTTTTGGTGACCGAGGGCGATCGGCAGTCGCTGCCGCTGTCACTGCCGGCGGCGCCGGTGACGATCGATCTCTATCTACCCGCAGGCTGCCAGGATGTGCGCGTGCGCGGGCAGGGGGACGAACTGTTGCGGAGCGAGGCGAACGAGGGCGCACAAAAATATGTGGTGCGTTGCAACGGAGGCGACATCAACATTTCCTGGCGGAGCGGCAACGACGGCCAGCCAGTCGTCGGAGCTGCCGCAGCGACTTCGGAGACCACTCTGCGGATCGACGACCCTCGAGAGGCGTGGGAAGCGGAGTCCGAAATAAAGTTGCGAGCCTACGGCGAATCGCCGATCGACAGCCTGACCATTGAGTTGCCCGAGGGTGCCCGGTGGTTGCCTTCGCCCCCGACCAGTACCGAGCAGTACACGATTACCGAAGTGCAGCCGACCGCGGCGGCCAGTCCGGCCGACGCGTCTTCCAGTGCGACGGTTGCCGGCGAGAAACCGGCCGGCGAAGCCAAGCCTGCCGCGCTTCGCGCCGCTGGCCAGCGCGTGCGGCTGACGATCCGCGCGCTCTCCCGCACCGGACTCTCGGCGCTGAAAGCCATTCCGGTACGTTGGCGGTGGACACCACCAAAGTCCAGTGGCGAAGTTTTGCTCAGCAACGTAGCCGTGCCGTCGATCACCGTCCGCGCCGTCGACCGGCAC
>JBQCJB010000513.1:0-6860 GCA_051953155.1 Aureliella sp.
GATAAGTTCCTTCAGTGGAACATGAGCGGAAGGTAAAGTCAATTTCCGTAGCGGGGATTGTAATGCGACATTGGGCCGCCGTCTGGCTTTCCATCCGTTCTCGCAGCGGCGGCGGGAATCGCGTCGGTTCCGTTTCGCGACGCGGCCTCAGATAAGCGGTCATAGACAGCTCCGAACCGCTCCCGCGGTGGGGAAGACGGCCGGAGTGGGAGGCTAGCAAATACGGCTAGTTCCGCACCGGGGCCGCAAAAACGCCTTCTCAAGGCCGCCCAGTTCGCCTATGAAGAGTCTTTTAGAAGTCCATCGCGTTCGGTAGCCCCCTCGGGGATGTGCCATGCCGGCTAAGGTCAGTTCGAGAACTGGAAAACCGCGCCACGGGGCGGTCGGAATCATCGTCGAAAACAACGAGTTTCTGGTCATTCGCCGCAGCCAGTTCGTGCGTGCGCCGAACATGCTGTGCTTTCCTGGAGGCACGATCGAAGTCGGTGAGACGCCCGAGCAGGCCGTCGTCCGGGAGCTGTGCGAAGAGTTGGGGCTGGTCGTCGAATCGCCGCGGCTGATCTGGCAAAGCCGGACTTCGTGGGGCACGCTGCTGGACTGGTTGGTCGTCGAACGCCATCCGCAGTCCAATCCGACGGCCAACGAACGCGAGGTCGCCGAGTTCATGTGGCTGGACGCTGCCAGGCTGCTCGAACGCAACGACTTGCTGGGCAGCATGCCCGACTTTTTCGGCGCCTGGGCTCACGCAGTCTTCGAACTTCCCGAGCGGGCCGGCCGAGCTGACCCGAGTTGGAGACGGCTGCTTCGCTAAGGAGGCGGCCGCCGCGTTAAGAAAGGGATGGCAGTGACGCGCATCGATCGCTACTTGTTGATGATCTACTTTCGCGTGCTCGCGATCTGTTTCCTGTCGATCTCGGGCCTGTTGATCATCGTGCACGTGTTCAACAACCTCACGGAATTCATCGAATACGGCGAGGCTCAAGACGGCATCGTTCGGGTGCTGATCGAATACTACGGTCCTTACACGCTGACGATTTTCGAACGACTGAGCGGACTGTTAGCGCTGCTTGCGCTATTGTTTGCGATTTCTTGGATCTATCGGACGAACGAGCTGACTGCCTTGCTGGCCGCCGGGATTACGAAGCGGCGGATCATGCGGCCGCTGATGATCGCGTCGGCGTGCGTTATCGGCACGGCCGCCGTGTCACGCGAATTCTGGATTCCGCTATACCAGGACCGGCTGGACCGCAAGCCGCAAGACTTAAAGGGAGATCTGCCGCGGCCGGTGCGGCCGACGCCCGATCGGCAACTGGGGATTCACTTCAACGGACGGCATCTGCTGCCGACCAAACACGAACTGGTCGCGCCGATCATTCGCGTGCACGCCGGGCCATTGTCATCGCTTGGCCGGCAAGTTCTGGCCGAGACGGCGATCGCGACGGACGCCACGCCGGACCATCCGGCCGGATATCTCATCAAGGGCGTTTCGGTGCCTCGCGACATCGACCAGGTCCCGTCGATCCGCAGCGAAGTCGACAGTCAACCGCTACTGCTGACGCGCAGCGACGCTCCGTGGCTTGGCCCGGGGGAATGTTTTTTAGTCAGCAGAGTCGCCTTCGACACGCTGCGCGGCGGCTCCGGCTGGAAGCAATTCGCCTCGACCGCGGAACTGATTGCCAACCTGCGAAGTGGCGAAGCGCCCAGCGCGGACGAGCTGCGTGTGCAAATCCATTCGCGCTTCGTGCGGCCGGCCATCGATTGGACCGTCCTGCTGCTGGGCATTCCGATCGTGTTGACTCGACCAGACCGCCACATGTTCTGGGTCGCGGGCGTGTGCATATTGATGGTCGGCGGCTTCACCGCGGTCGTCATGGGGTTGAGCGCGGCCGGCAGTTCCGGTTACCTGCTCTCTCCAGTCGTCGCAACGTGGTTGCCGCTACTGACAGTGCTGCCCTGGAGTTACCAGAAGACGGCGGCTTCTTTTGAGAGCTAACCTACCCTTGTCACAACTGCTCGTAGAATGTGACAATTCGGACCTGAGTGGCCGCACGCTTCCCTGACCGCCAATTCGATAGCGACAAGCATGAAATTTCTGGCGCAATACGCACACTTGATCCGTGAAAACGAACCTCTCGCGCCATATACCTGGCTCGAAATCGGCGGCCCGGCCCGCTATTTTGCCGAACCGACCACGGTCGAGGAATTGGCCGGCCTGGTGGCCGGCGCGGCCAAAGAACATGTGCCGGTCCGGGTAATCGGCGGCGGTTCAAACCTGCTGGTTCAGGAAGCGGGCTGTGACGGCTTGGTGCTGCATTTGTCGGCGCCGGAGTTGGCCGCCATTCGCATCGATGGCCAACGCTTGATCGCCGGCGGCGGTGCGAAACTGAGCCATGTGATTTCGCGGGCTGTCGGAGCCGGTTTGGCGGGGCTGGAACACCTGGTCGGCATTCCCGGCACGCTGGGCGGAGCGGTGGTCGGCAACGCGGGCGTAGTCAACGGCGACATCGGCAGCCACGTCGAACGCGTCACCACACTCGATCGCCAGGGGAACCTGATCAAGCGCCAACGCGCGGAAGTCCAGTTCTCGTTTCGACGCAGCGACCTGGACGACGTGACGGTCGTCGAAGTCGAGTTGGGGCTCGAACCGGGCGACGCGGCCGAACTGACCCGCCGGATGCAGAACAGCTGGATCGTCAAACGGGCTGGCCAGCCTCCGACCGACCAGCGGGCTGCTTTGGCGTTTGTCGATCCCTCAGGTATCACCGCTGCCGAACTGATCGAACAGTGCGGTCTGAAGGGCGCCGCCGAAGGGGAAGCCTCGCTCAGCGGCCAATATCCGGGCTATATCATCGTTTCGGGCAACGCGACCAGCCAGCAAGTGCTAGCGTTGCTTGACCGAGTTCGCAAAGCGATTGCCCAACGCACCGGAATACAGTTGCAGTCACATCTGCGAATTTGGTAGTCTCCGGCCAAGTGGAACAATGATTGCAAACATTACCAATTGCAATCGTAGCCACTAGCCCGAGTCCGAGCGCCCGAGATCGGCGACAGCAGCCGGTGACGAGTCGGTGATCGTAGCCCCACTACAGTAGCCGCCGACAGCCGGTTACAGCATATTTTTCGTGCGCAGAACCATGCGCGACACGCTGGCCATTGGAAACAAAGGAGAGGAGCATGGGGCAGGAAAAGCCAAATGACCAACCCCCACCACCTCCCCCGACGATGGTCGAGTGGTGGTCGGCGAAGATCCGCAGTGTGCCGGGTGGAGGCTTGCTGTTTGCCCTCGTTCCACTGCTGGTTCTGGGCTATTGCGGCTGGTACTACTACGGCGCGGAACACCTCGACCGGACGCTGTACTCGCTGCGCGAGGAAAACATCGAACTGACGCCTCAGCCGGCTTGGATTCACGGCGACGTGCGCGCGGAAGTGTATCGCAGCGGAAGCCTGGCGAAGGTTTCGCTACTGGAGCCGCAAGCCACCGCTACGATCGCCCACGCCTTCGATGCGCACAGTTGGATCAAAAGCACCAATCGCGTACGCAAGACCAGCGGCGGCAAGGTCAAGGTCGACGTCGTCTACCGCAAGCCGGCGGCGATGGTCTATTACCGCGAAGCCCCCGCAATTGGTACGCAGACCGTGAAGGCTAACCAGGGACTGTGTTTCCCGGTCGATGAAGAAGGTTTTGTCTTGCCCAGCGATGATTTCGCTTCGGCCGAAGTGCACAATTACTTCGTCATCTTCGCGCCCAACGCCGCTCCGGCGGGCGATGTCGGGATGGCCTTTGGCGACGACCGCATCCTGGAAGCTCTCAAACTGTGCCGCCTGCTCGAACCGCAGCGTAAAGAGCTCAAACTGGCGTGCATCTACGTGCAGCCCGATGCCATCGAACAGCAGCTCGGCGCGTTCAATTCCTGGGTCATGAATATCGCAACCGACGACAAACGGAACATCATCTGGGGACATGCCCCGGGCAAGGAAGGCAAGGATGAGCCGGGGGTCGAAGAAAAGATCGCCAGCATGCAAAGCTGGTTGCAAACTCCGCCGGAGTCCAGCGACGTCGCCGTGCTCGACCTGCGTCATCGCCGCACCATCAGCCAGCGGCTCGTAACGATTCCCAGCGCAAAATAGAACCGCGCGGCTCCCAGGGCAAAATAGAACCGAGCGGCCACGTACCGAGCTACCGGAGACCGAGTGGCCAGGTGAGAATCGCGAGTAACCTCGCGCGGAAAGCCAGGTAAAAGCTCGTTGGCTCGATGCAAAATAAAACAGGACCTGTGGCTCGCAAGTCACAGGTCCTGTCGTTTGATTCTGCTTCGATCAATCGTCGGCGAAAACTGATCAGTCCCACCACCAGTGGTCGGCCGACGCGGCGGTGAGTTTGCCCGCGGGTGCGCGTTTGGTTGCCAGCGAATCGTCGATCCGTTGGCTCTCTGCGACGACGCGCCAGGGATTGATTTCGACGCCACCGCTGGCGGTGACGATCCAGCCGCTGACACCCTTGATAAAGCTGCAGTGCGGTGGAATGGTTTTCGGCGTGCTGTGGCCACCGGTGGCGATGTCACCCTCGGTGCCGCGCAGTACCGACAGATCGCAGCCAGCTACTTGATCGAGCCCTTGAGCAGCGATCAGCGTGGCCACGACGTTCAGGTCGATGGCGTTGCGGAGTTCGCCGAACGATGCGTTCACCGTGCAAAGTTCATCGAACTTGCTGGTGAACAGGTCTGCCCATTTCTGGGCGAACTTGTTGGAGTTGCTGGCCGAGGAACGCGTGCCGTCCTTTGCGACCAGTTCCTCTTCGGTCATAGCCTGGATGCCGCGACCGTCGAGTTTCCATGCCAGGCGATCGTCGCTGTGTTTGATCGAATCGTATTGGCATGCGATCCACCAACGCGGTTGGGTCTTGCTTTGACGAACGGTGCGAATCATTTCGATGTAACTGGGCAGGCCCGGGATTGGGGCGTGTTCCAGATTCATGGCCAGCAGTTTCATGCGGTAGTCCGCAGCCACCAAGGTCTGGGCCATGCGCGTGTCGGTTGCAACCGTAGTGAATTTGACTTGCTGTAGTCCGAAAGCCTCGCGCATCGCCGGTTCGATCACTTGCGGCTGGAAGCCCGGACCAGCCTTCACGCTGGCGAGCAGTCGCTCGAGGCGTTGGCTGCCTTCGGGGGTCGGATCGATCGAAACCGAGATGGGCGCACGTCGTGCTGCTTCCACCGTGCGGAAGGCGGTGATCAGGTCTTCGGTCCGCACGACCGGTCGCGAGCTCTGGACGCCGACGACGCTGCCATCGGCCCGCACGGTCCAGCCTTCGGCAGGTCCGGCGATAACGATGTCGTGCTCTTCAGGATGGACGAAGACGTACTCGACGCGTTGCAACCCAGCCAGGAAAAGAATCTCTTCGGGCAGCGTCTTGTCTCCGCTGCGGCTCTTGACGATGGCTTCCTGCAGTCGCTTGAGCGAAACCATGCGCATCGCCTGCGGCTTGGCTGCCTCACCGCGAGCTCCGATGACCATCTCGCGGAGCTGTGCCAGGTTGGCTTCCTGTTCGGCGAGCGTCGCGCTTTGGACGACACCGTTGGCGTCGATGCTCACACCGCCGACGACACCACGGAAGAAACCAAACTGGGCATGCGACCAATTACCGAGCGCCCCAAACACGCACACACTCGCAACAAACGCGAGCTGACGAAGCCATTGGATGCGGGACGATCCGCTGTTCATATTTACCTTCCTCAATATTTGCCACCCAGCGCGACTGTCGGTAAGGGCTAGGTTAAGATTAGGGCTCGGAGAAATGGGATGAGGCACTCTTGAGGATACTTGCCGCCCTCGCGGTTTGCAACAAACTTCCATGCAGGCATACCTAGTCATCAGCCAGGGATCGCGCTGGACCGATATTTTTCGTCTGCAGGCCGGCGTGACGGTCGTCATCGGACGCTCGTCGGACAACCCAATCGTCATTCGCGATGACCGCGCCAGCCGACGGCATGCCGAAATCGCCCTGCGAGAGGGCAACTGGATCGTCCGCGACCTGGGCTCGCGCAATGGCACCCAAGTCAACGGGCGCCTTCTGGCGGACGAGCATCCGCTGTGCGAAGGGGATACGATCCTGGTCGCCGGCTGCCAGATGACGTTCGTGCTCGATTTGGCCCATGCTTTCACCGCTCCGGCTCCCCTATCGCCCGAACAGCGGGCTCAAGTCTCCTCGGAGCAGACGATTGAATTAGGTGACCAGGCCCCGACGATCGTCCAGCGCCGGCGCTCGTCGCGGTGGTCCACTCCCGGCCAGCCGGACCAGGCCACCCGAATCGCCGCTGGGCAGCCCTCGGGTGGGCAACCCTCCGCCAGCCAGAGCGACGCGGCCTTTCTCTATCGTCTGGTCTTCGACCTGGTGTCGACCAGCGGCGCGAGCCAGGCGGCGCAGTGCGCCTTGGATAGTTTGTTGGCGCGATTGGAAATCGCCGCCGGCGGCGTGGTCGTCTTGGAGCGGCGCGAAAAGCCGCACGCGCCATCCGAGCTGACGGCTGCGCCGCAAACCGTCCTGGCCGCCAAGCAAGCGCCCGGGCAGGCCTATCACCGCGTCAGCGACTTCCTGGTGGCGGCAGTGATCCGCGATGGCGGAGCCGTGCTTGCCCGCAATGTGCAAATGGACGCGCAGCTGTCTCTGGCCCGCGAATCCGGCCAGCGGCAGACCAGCAGCATTATCTGCGCGCCGCTGAAAGAAGATGGACAGGTGATCGGCTTCCTGCACGTCTACACTTCACTCAACGAGCGCATGCTCGACGATGCCGATCTGGAATTGACGGTCGCCGTGGCAGACAACCTGGCCTTGTCACTGGTGCAGCAGCGCCAGCGCGAGC
>JBQCJB010000514.1:0-5292 GCA_051953155.1 Aureliella sp.
CCCCCCCACCCCCCCCACCCCCCCGGGGGGCGAGGGGGCGACCGAGCGTGTTTTCGCTTTGAACTCTCTACACAACGAGCGCATCAAGCAGCATCTTCTCGGGCTCTCCCCGAAGCGGGGCGAGGGGGCGACCGAGCTCAATTGGATGCAGCCGCTTACCACGAAGGTTCCTCGAAGCGGGGCGAGGGGGAGACCGAGCGTGTTTTCGCTTTGAGCTCTCTACACAACGAGCGCATCAAGCAGCATCTTCTCGGGCTGGGTTACTGCACGAGGACTTGGCGGATGGTTTGGGCGACGCGTTGGTCGCGTTCGGTTGTTAGCAGGAGACGCAGTTGGCGGCGCACGTCGTTGTCCAACAGCGGACTGAGCAAGCCGACGGCGCGTTCGCGGACCTGCGACTGACCATCGGCGGCCATCCACAGCAACCATGGCCGCGGATCGAGGTCCTGGCGCTGGGCCAGCGACTGGAGCAACTCTTCGCGCTCGCTCGGCGAACCTGTCGCCAGTTTCATGGCCAACGCCAGTTTGTCGTCGCTCATCCCTTTGCGGCGCAGAGCCAGCGAAGCGGCTTGCGCGACCCGCGGCTGGACGCTCGATAAGAGCCGCACCAACTGATCGATCGGCAGCTCGTCGATGCCAGCGAGCGTCCCGATTTCTTCTTTGTCGCTGGTTTGCGACATAGCGGAAACCGGAACCGATTCGCTCGAAACATTCGCCGCGGTCGCATCCGGTGCGGTCTCGTCGGATAATTCACTTCGACTGACGTCTGCCGTGTCGCGAGCTTCCGACGCAGCCGGCTGTCGCGCCGGAGTGGCGGTCAATTGCACAGTGGCTCGCCCGGAACTGAGCGCGACGCGCTCGCCAGCATGCGAACTCAGCCGTGGCATTTCGGCAGTGGTGGTCGAGCTCGGCGAGCGGCCGCCGGTGGCCGTCTGCCGCAGCGGCGGCAAGGGTGGAGGAACCGGGCTGGCGTCCGGCAATTCGGAAGCCCCCGGTACGGGTGATCCGGGCACAAGCGAGGCAGGCACAGGCGAGGCTGATATAGGCGAGGCAGGCACAGGGGACCCGGCCGCCGCCACAGCCTTCGACGGCTCGGGGGCTGGACTGCGACTGAGGATGCGTTTGCAGGCGGCCAAGACGTCGGCGGCACCACTCTCGCGATTGCTCAGCGCCTCGGCATAGATACGCGACGCCAAGCCGCTGATCAAGATGCGGTGGTCCTGATCGAGGTCGTCCGGAGCGCGCTCGAGCTCCTGGACTACTTTGGCCATCCGCCGCAAACGTTCGGTCGGGCTGAGCCGGCTCCAGGCGTCCAGTTGCTCATTGAGGGCTCGAAAGGCTGCGTTGGCGACCATGAATTCGGTCTTGCTCAAGCCGCGGGCAACTTCCACGGTGGCATCGCCATCCAGTCGCAGCAGCGCGTCGATCGACTCTCTAGCCGACTGTTCGGTATGGGCCGATGCCAGACGGGTCGACAGTTCGTTGCGCAGGAAATCTCGGCCGCCGATCCAGACTGCCAGGCCGATTCCCAGACCGAGCAAACACCATAACCACCAGCCTCCGGGCAGCCAAACACTGCGCGGCGGCGCAAGCTTGCGATGCTCGAACACGCCGTCGAGTTTGATCTTGGCTGTCTGTCTCGGCATCTGGAATGCCCCGTGGAACCGTTGGTCTGGGCGAGCTCTCGAAGGTCAATTCGCTCCTATCCCAAACCGCCCGCGGCGACGCAAGACCGAAAGCGGCGGTTTTGCCAGATCGCCAGCTCGAAGGCTACTCTTTCCCGGCCAGGATCCAGCCCTTGCGTTTGAAAAACCAGGTGAAGGCCAGCGCCGTGGCGGCCATGAGCGTCAGCGCGGCAGGGTAACCAAACGCCCAGTTCAGCTCGGGCATGTTCCAGGGCGAGGCCGTATTGAAGTTCATGCCATACACCCCGGCAATGAAGCTCAAGGGCATGAAGATGGTCGCGATGATCGTCAGCACTTTCATGATCTCGTTCATGCGGTTGCCCACCGACGACATGTAGAAATCGCGGACATCGGCCGTCAGCTCGCGGTAGGTGTCGACCACGTCGATGACCTGAATCACGTGGTCATAACAATCGCGGAAGAAGACGCGAGTTTCGTCCCCGATCAGCGGCACGCCTTCGCGCGTTAGTTCGTTGATCATTTCGCGGTGAGGCCGGATCGATCGCCGCAGCGCAAGCAACTGCCCGCGCAACTCGTGCACGCGATGGATCTGCGATGGATGAAGGCGGCGAGTGACATCCTCGTCGAGCGCATCGAGTTCGTCACTCAACTGGTCGACGATCGGAAAATAACTGTCGACGATCGAGTCGATGAGTGCGTAGGCCAGATGATCCACCTCGGAACCTCGAGTGCGGCCTCGCGCCTGCCGCAGCCGCTCTCGGACCGAATCCCAGCAATCTCCCGAACGCTCCTGGAAGGTCAGCAGCACACCAGGTTTCAAAAAAAAACTGATTTGCTCGGTCCGCACGCGATCTTCCGGATTGCACATGCGAGCCACTATGAACAGGTGGTCGCCGTAATTCTCGACCTTGGCCCGCTGATGCACATTGACGACGTCCTCCAGGGCCAGCAAGGGTAAACCCAACAGTCGCCCCAGCTCGGCAATCGTCTCCGCCGTCCCCAAACCCGTGACATCGATCCACATCGTCGGCCAGTGCTCGAGCAGCGGCCGCACCTGGTCGACCGATTGGATCGCTGTCTCGTGCAAGCCGCTGGCCGTGTAGGCCATGACGCGAACCTTAGTCGGCTCCGCATTGGGATCGACGTGAATCGTACCGGGAGGCGTGCCCGGCCGAGCCCGGCGGCGCTGGTTGAGCGACCTTCGCAGGCGGCGCGAATTTTTGCTTGACATCGAACGCACTCTCCACCAGCCGACCGCATCTGTAGAAACCGACAGCGGCGGCATTGTAGAACGTCGCCCCAGCGGTGTCATGCACAAGGTTTCATCGCCAGCCCGCTAGGAGCGGATTGTGGCCAGCGGTTAAAATCGATCCCTCACTCCGCCATCCCCGCCATTGATGCCCCCCGAGTCAGGAGCCAGTGCCTTGCGACCTGTCGTTCAGATTTCACTCGATGTTACCACGCTCGAAGAAGCGATCCAAACCGCCGAGCTGGCGCGCCGAGCCGGCGTCGATTGGCTCGAGGCAGGTACGCCGCTGATCCTGGCCGAGGGCCTGCGCGCGGTCCGCGAGCTCCGAGCCCGTTTTCCTGATGTGCCGATCGTCGCCGATCTGAAAACGATGGATGGCGGCTACTTGGAAGCCGAGATGATGGCCAAGGCGGGAGCCACGCATGTCGTCGTCATGGCCCGCGCGCATGCGGAGACCTTGCGCGTCGTGGTCAAAGCTGGTCAGGACTATGGCATCGGCGTGATGGGCGACAACCTGGGCTGCCCCGACATGGTTGCCGGCGCAAAATTGCTCGAGGAATACGGCTGTGGCTGCGTGATCCATCACATCGGCTACGACGAACGCCGCGGCATCGCCGCGCGCGGCCAACGGGCGCCCACGCCGCTGGACCAACTCCGCGAAGTCGTCCAAGCGGTGAAAGTACCCGTGCAGGCCGTGGGTGGCCTGTCGATCGAGCAAGCCATTCAAACGCCCGCTTACGGCGCGCCGCTGGTCGTGATCGGAGCCCCGCTGGCGATCGATCCGGAACGTTTCCAGCAAGCCGGCGGCGACCTGGAAGCGGTCCTGCGCCGCATCTGCGACCAGGTTCACAGCTTCGGCGACGTGCCGGTGGCTGCGAGCGGCCACTAAACCGCGGCGCTTTCGCCTTACGAATAGAAAAAGCCTTTCCCCACATTCCCATGCCTTTTCAGGATCACTCACTTGGCTACTGCACTGCAACCGGCGATCGTCAACTTCGCACCGCAACCTCACTCCGTGGAACTGCGCGAAGTGCCGCTGCCGGAGATCGGACCGGAGGATGTTCTGCTGGAGGTGGCCGCCGTTGGCGTCTGCGGCAGCGACCTGCACCAATGGACGTCGGAACATAGCTGGCCGGTCAATTATCCGGTGATTCTTGGCCACGAGTTTTCGGGGCGCATCGCTCGCACCGGCGAGCGGGTCAACAATTTTCAAGTCGGCCAGCGGGTCTGCAGCGAGACTGCGGCAGTCATCAATCCCGACAGCCCCTTGGCCCGCGTCGGGCGGTACAACCTCGATCCTTCGCGCAAAGGTTTCGGTTACGGAGTCGACGGAGCGATGACGCGGCATGTGCGCGTACCGGCTCGCTGCCTGCATCGCGTCCCCGATAACCTGCCTCTAAGCACCGCGGCCTTGACCGAACCGTGCTGCGTGGCCTTCAGTGCCGTGGCCACGAACGTCACGATTTTGCCGGGCGATCGGATTTTGGTCCTGGGCCCGGGCCCGATCGGATTGTTGTGCGGTGCGATTGCCAGACTGCGCGGCGCGGAAGTCGCCGTCGCCGGAATCGCCCGCGATGCGACGCGCCTGCAAAGCGCCCGCGAGCTGGGCTGCGAAGCGATCGACGTCAGCCAGGCAGCCGACTGGGCGCGCCAGCGCGACGGCTTGGGTTGCGAAGGTGTCGTCGATGCGGCTGGGATCTCAGCCACCTTGCGCACCGCAATCGACGTCGTGCGACCCGCGGGCTGGATCAGCAAGGTTGGCTGGGGGCGCGCCCCGATCGATTTCTCGCTCGATCCCTTGGTACAGAAGAACGTCACTCTCCAAGGCAGTTTCTCGCACACCTGGGCGATCTGGGAACGCGTGCTGGTGCTGCTGGCCAGCGGCGCGCTGGACGTCAACAAAATCGTCGGCGGGAGATGGGGGCTCGACCAGTGGGAGACAGCCTTTGAAACGATGCACTCGGGGCAAATTGCCAAAGCACTGCTGGTCGTCCAGCCCGAGTAGCCTTCACCCCGGCAGCGAGCGCGACTCGCGCAATGCCCGGAACGGAGCCAGCACGTGGCGCGATTTACCTCACGGTCGAGAGGCTGCCCGACAAGAGCAAGCCGTTGATCTCGGCTTCGGACAATCGCAGAGCTTCGGCCGCTTCGAGGAAGGCCAGTTGCTGCTGTCGGTACGACCGCTGAACGATCAGCAAGTTCGTAAAACCGATCTCGCCGACTTCGAAGGTCTTCTGGGTTAGCTGCAGTGTTTCAGCGGCGGCCGGCAGGATCGACTGGCCGTATTGCTGGACCAGATTTTTGGCGTTGGCATAGCGTTCGTAGACCGGCGCGAGGCGTTGTTGCAGGCTCAGTTCGAGCTGCGCGAGTGCCTGTTCGGCTACGGCGACTTCGTAG
>JBQCJB010000515.1:0-2313 GCA_051953155.1 Aureliella sp.
GGCAAGCGAACGTAAGTGCCGGTGTCGCCGAACGATCCCCAGGACGAGCTGCTGCCCGTGGTGATCCCGAAGACAAAACCGCTGTCCTGCCGCTCGACCACCTGCGTCCACCGGACCACGTCCGATTCGACAGTCAGCCGCTGGCCGTCGAGCAACCGCTGCTGGTCGACGCAGTCGGCTCCCTGCATCGCCCGCAGCTGCAGGCCACCGGACAAATAGGTAGGCAGCGACGCATGGTTGATGTCGACTTCAAAGTGGGCTTCGCTCGACTCGCCCAATGGATTGAGCACCAGCAACACCTGCGGGGCGTCCAAGCGGGCGTCCGGCTGCATTAACTCCAGCTCCCAGTCCTCTTCGACGCGCATCAGTCCGACCTGTGCCGGCAAGGTTTTCGCCGGCAGCAGCCCCAACATGCCGACGCATAACGCGAGACGAGCAACGACCACCAAACCTGTTCGGCCCCTACAATCAGTACGCATGGCAAGCTCCCGGTGACTAAAAAGTGTCAGTCCAATTGGAAGCTTAGGTCACGAACGGGCCGCGTGCGGCGTTCGCCGGCGAGGTTTGATTATTCGAAGCTTTCTTCCCAGACGCTGCGGTAGGCGCCATGCAGTTCGAAATACTCCAGCAGCTCACGGTAAAAAGGGTGGCCGCCCAGCGTGGCGCTGTCGCCGACCACAATCAGTTTGCGTCGAGCTCGGGTTAGGGCGACGTTCATCCGCCGCGTGTCGCCGAGAAAGCCGATCTCGCCGGTCGCATTGGAGCGCACCAGCGAGATGATGACCGCTTCCTTCTCGCGACCTTGGAAACCGTCGACCGAATCGATCTCGATGGCCCGCTGCGCGCAGCGCTCGCGCAGCCAGCGGACCTGAGCCGCATAGGGGGCGATGACGGCAATCGATTCGGGAAGGATACCCGACGCGCACAAGCGGTCGGCGATGCGCAGCACGAGCTTGCCCTCTTGTGGATTGAGCCGACTCTCACCATCGGGTTCGAGCTCCTCTTCCCAGCCCGCCCCGGCGGTGTCGACGAACATCAGCGGATGCTCTGTCAGGTCGTCCGCAATGACTTTCGGCAAGTCGCGCAAGCGATGTTCCGCGACCGCCGCATCGGCGACTAAGGTGCCACCGTAAAACGTGTCGGAAGAGAACTGCATGATGTCCCGGTGCATGCGATACTGCACGGTCAACTGCCGCGTCGTCTGCTCGCCATAGTGACGGACCAGTCGCTCCATCAAACTGATTGCGAATCCCTGTTCGGCGGCCGGTACCGAGAGAACGGTGGGAGGCAACTGGCAGTGGTCGCCGGCCAAGATGAGACGATCGGTGCGGTGGATCACCGGCCAACAGCCTGGCTCGGTGCTCTGGCAGGCCTCGTCGATGATGGTCAGGTCGAAAGTGCGGTCGCCGAGAATTTCCGGATCGAGCGTAGTCGTCGCGCAGATGATGTCCGCCCGATCGAGATAACTGGCGACCACCTGCCGCTCGAGCCGCCTGGCATCGTCGCGAAGTTCGCGGGTCTCCTGACGCAGGGCTTGCCGCGCACCAGGAGCTGGTCGAGCTCGGGTAGTCCGCGACGCGCGACGGGCCAGTTGGTCCGCTTCACGCATCATCTGGCGCACCAGTTCCATGGCGGGGTCGCGTTCGACTAGGGCGTCGAGCGTATGCGACTGGAGCTCCTCTTGCACCCGCGCCGGATGACCGATCCGCACGACGCGCAGATCGAAGCGGGCCAGACGCTCGAGCAAATTATCCACCGCTGTATTGCTCGGCGCGCACGCCAGGACCTTGTGTCCGCGGAGCGCCGCTTGGCGGGCGATTTCGACGACCGTGGTTGTCTTGCCGGTGCCCGGCGGTCCATGAATGATGGCGATGTCGCGGGCAGAGAGCGCAAACTCGATGGCCGACCGCTGCGAGGCATTGAACGTCGCGGGCAGTTCAAGTGCCAGCGGTTTGTCGAACTGCGGATCGCGCTGCCCGAGCAATGTATCGCGGAGCTGTGCGAATCGGCCGCGAGCGGCCAGGGCGGCGCTGATCGCCCAGAGCTGGCGATCGCGCGTGACTTCGTCGGTCGAGAGGTCCAGCCTGAACCGCTCTCCCTCCGGCCACTGCTCCACGGCGACCTGGATCGACTGCGGGGTGCGCTTGCTGACGACTCCGAAGGACACATCGGCGCTGTCCGCCTCGTCCAGCGAGACGACCACCGGCGAACCGACTCGCAAGCGATGCCAGGGGAGGCCGAGGGTGCGATTGCGTTTGACAAAGGTCAGCAACGTGCGGCCGCCGAGCCCGGCATCTTGATCGGCGATCGCCA
>JBQCJB010000516.1:0-7723 GCA_051953155.1 Aureliella sp.
TCTGCACGAGCAAGTCCCCGCGGACGCCCGACCGCGGATCGGGCATGCCGTAGCCGCGAAGCTGAAAAACTTCGCCGCTCTGGGTGCCAGCCGGAATCTCGATCGTCTTGCGGCCATCGAGAGTGGGGATTTCAAATTTCGTGCCGAGAGCTGCCTGGCTATAGCCGAGGGGGACTTGGACGATCAGATCGCTGCCGTCGCGGCGGAAGATGCGGTGCTGGCGCACATGGATGAAGCAGTAGGCATCGCCCGGCGGTCCGCCGTCCGGACTGGGCTGCCCTTCGCCGGCAATGCGGACGCGCATGCCGTCGTCGACGCCCGCCGGAATCGTGACTTCCAACAGCACCTCGCGGGGCTGGAGTCCCGAACCGTCGCACTTTTTGCACGGTTTCGAGATGACGCGCCCGCTGCCGCGGCACTGCGGGCACGAGGTTTGGACGCGCAAGATTCCGGTCGCTTGCACGACCTGGCCACGTCCGCGACACTTGGGACAGGTCTGCGGTTCGGAGCCCGCTTCGGCTCCGCTCCCCTGACAGTCCTCGCACTGGTCGTAGCGCGTCAGCGAGACTTGTTTCCGCGCGCCCTTGGCCGCTTCCTCCAGGTCCAGCGTCACGTCGCAGCGAATGTCGGCCCCGCGGCGCACGCGGCCGCCGCCACGGGCCGAGCGTCCGAAAAAGTCTTCGAAGATCGTGCCGCTAAAGACGTCGCCGAAGGCTTCGAAGATATCGCCCACGTCGTGGAAACCACCGCGGCCGTCGACGCCGGCGTGTCCATACTGGTCGTAGCGCCTCCGCTTTTCCTCATCGCTCAGGACTTCGTAGGCTTCGGCAGCCTCTTTGAACTTGGCGATTGCGTCTTCGTCGTCGCGGTTGGAATCGGGGTGGTATTTCAGGGCCAGTTTGCGATAGGCGCGGGCCAGTTCATCGGCGGAGGCGGACCGACTGACGCCTAGAACTTCGTAGTAATCCCGCTTGGTAGCAGCCATTGGCTCGTTCGTGCTCTCAGATTTCTAAAACCATCCTGGGAAAAAGGCCACTTCGATGAAGTGGCCTTTCGGTGAGTTCAGGTTCGCACTTCAGCAAGCGGACCTGCTAGTTGACCGCGCCTTCGGCACGACGCTTCTTCTTGTCTTCCTTGTCGAAGGTCGTCACCAAAGCCTCGGTCGTCAGCAAGAGGCCAGCGATGCTGCCAGCGTTGGCCAGGGCGGTGCGAACCACCTTGACCGGGTCGATGATGCCGCTCTTGAGCATATCGACGTACTGGCCCTTGTTGGCATCGTAGCCCATCGTGACTGGCTTTTGGCTGACTTCGTCGGCGACGACCGAACCGTCGATGCCGGCGTTGTCAGCGATTTGCCGCAGCGGAGCCGACAGCGACTGCAGGATGATCTGCACGCCGATCTTCTCGTCACCCTTGGCTTCGGACAAAGCCTTTTCGACCGCTTCGCGACAACGCAGCAGAGCGACGCCGCCGCCGGGCAGGATGCCTTCTTCCATAGCAGCCCGAGTGGCATGCAGGGCGTCCTCGACGCGCGCCTTCTTCTGCTTCATGTCGGCTTCGGTCTCGGCACCGACGCTGATGACCGCCACGCCACCGGCCAGCTTGGCCAGGCGTTCTTGCAGCTTCTCGCGATCGTACTCGCTATCGGATTGTTCGATCTGAGCCCGAATTTGTCCAACGCGAGCGTCGATCGCTTTGCGGTCGCCCGCACCTTCGACGATGGTCGTGTTGTTCTTGTCGACGACAACCTTCTTGGCGCGGCCGAGCTGGTCGAGCGAGATCTTTTCCAGTTGGATGCCCAGATCGTCGCTGATGAACGTCCCGCCGGTCAGCGTGGCGATGTCGGCCATCATCGCTTTGCGGCGATCGCCGAAACCAGGCGCCTTGACCGCACAGACATTCAGCGTTCCGCGGAGCTTGTTGACCACCAGCAGCGTCAGGGCTTCGGCGTCGACGTCCTCGGCGATGATCAGCAGCGGTCGACCGCTCTGGCTGGTCTTTTCCAGCACCGGAACCAGGTCGCGGATATTGCTGATCTTCTTTTCGTACAACAGCACCAGCGCGTTTTCGAACGTGCAGTTCATCTCGCCTGGGTTGTTGATGAAGTAGGGCGAAACGAAGCCCTTGTCGAACTGCATGCCGTCAACGTACTCGACCGTCGTGTCGGCCGTCTTGCCTTCTTCGACGGTGATCACGCCGTCCTTGCCGACCTTTTCCAGAGCTTCGGCCAGGAGCTTGCCGATCTTCATGTCGTTGTTAGCGCTGATCGCGCCGACGGAGGCTACCTGCTGCGCATCGCTGACCGGCTTGCCCATCGCATGCAACTGGCCGACAGCCGCTTCGATAGCCTTGTCGATGCCGCGGCGAATGGCCGTCGGGTTGCTGCCGGCGACGATGTTCCGCAGGCCTTCCTTGAAGATGGCTCGAGCCAGCACGGTCGCGGTCGTCGTGCCGTCACCGGCCAAATCGCTGGTCTTCTGAGCGACTTCGACGACCAGTTTGGCGCCCATGTTCTCGAAGCGGTCTTCGAGCTCGATTTCCTTGGCGACCGTTACGCCGTCTTTGGTGACCGTCGGTCCACCAAAACTTTTATCAATGATCACGTTGCGGCCGGTCGGGCCCATGGTCACTGCCACGGCATCGGCCAGCTTCTCCACGCCCTGCAGCATGCGGGCGCGAGCGTGATCTTCAAACATCAATTGCTTTGCCACGCTAAGAATCCTCAAACTTACAAAAGGTATCTGAAGGTGTTTCGTTCACTCGAGGCTGCTTCGTCACAGCCTCGGGTTTTAGGCGAGGACCTTGGCGAGAATGTCGCTTTCGCGCAGGATCTTGACCTCTTCGCCGTCGACTTCGACTTCGCTCCCGCCGTACTTGCCGTAGATAACGACGTCGCCGACAGCCACCGACAGCGTGCCACGATTGCCGTTATCGAGCAGCTTGCCCGGACCGACCGCCAGCACGGTGCCGCGCTGGGGCTTTTCGCGCGCCGAGTCGGGCAGCACGATACCGCCGGCAGTCGTCGCTTCGGCATCCACCGGTTGGACAACGACACGGTCATCGAGCGGACGAATCTTGATCTTGGCCATAGTTTTCAATTCCTTGGATGATGAACGATTGGAATGTTGGAAATTGCGAGCTTATTTCAGTGGCGACCGGCTCTCACCGGTCGCGATCGTCTACCACATGTTTCAAAATTTGAACGGACCAGCCTGCGAGCAGGCTCGCCGCAGGGGCGCGTCGGCCTTACATCATGCCACCCATGCCGCCCATGCCGCCCATTCCTCCCATGCCGCCCATATCACCCATGCCACCCATGCCACCCATGCCGTGATCGTGGTGGCCGTGTTCGCCTTCGTCTTCTTCATCCTTCGGGATGTCGGTGACGAGCGATTCGGTGGTCAGCAGCAGCGAGGCGACGCTGGCCGCGTTCTGCAGAGCGGTGCGAACGACCTTGGCCGGGTCGATGATGCCTGCCTTGACCAGGTCGGTGTACTTGTCGGAGTTGGCGTCGTAACCTTCGGTGCGAACTTTCTGTTGGCGAACGCGGTTGACGACGACCGCGCCGTCGACACCGGCGTTATTGGCGATAGCTCGCAGCGGGTAATCGAGCACGTTGCGAATGATGTTCACGCCCATTTGCTCGTCGCCCTCGGCTTTGAGCTTCTTGAGCGTATCTTCGCAGCGGAGCAGGGCCACGCCACCGCCCGGAACGATGCCTTCCTGCAAGGCGGCTTGGGTAGCGGCCTTGGCGTCATCCAGCAGGGCCTTGCGCTCTTTCATCTCGGTCTCAGTCGCGGCGCCGACGCTGATTTGCGCCACGCCACCGGCCAGCTTGGCCAAGCGCTCTTGCAGCTTCTCGCGGTCGTAGTCGCTGTCGGTGTTCTCGATCTCGCGGCGAATCTGCTCGGCGCGACCGACGATGGCGTCCTTCTTGCCAGCCCCACCCACGATGATTGTCTCTTCGCTGGTGATGCGGACCTTCTTGGCACGGCCCAGATCGGTCAGCTTGACGCTTTCCAGATCGATGCCCAGGTCTTTGAAAATCGCCTGGCCGCCGGTCAGCGTGGCGATGTCGCCCATGATGGCCTTGCGACGGTCGCCGTAGCCCGGAGCCTTGACGGCGCACACGCTCAGGATGCCGCGCATCTTGTTGACCACCAGCGTGGCCAGAGCCTCGCCGTCGATGTCTTCAGCGATAATCAGCAGCGGCTTCTTCGACTTGCTGATCGCTTCCAACAGCGGGATGAGTTTTTTGTTGGTGCTGATCTTCTCTTCGAACAGCAGCATGTAGCAATCGTCCAGTTCGACCGAGACTTCGTCGGCGTTGGTAACAAAGTGCGGCGAGAGGAAACCGCGATCGAACTGCATACCTTCGACGACTTCGACGGTCGTCTCGCTGCTGCGACCTTCTTCGATGGTGATCACGCCGTCTTTGCCGACCTTGAGGAAGGCGTCGGCCAGAACTTCACCGACTTCTGGGTCGTTGTTGCCGGCGATCGTGGCAACCTGCTTGATTTCTTTCTTGTTCTTTTCGTCGATCTTGATCGCCATCTTGGTCAGTTCGTCACCGACGGCGGCGACCGCCTTGGAGATACCGCGCGACAGGGCCATCGGATCGGCCCCGGCGGCAACCATTTTCAGCCCCTCGCGGAAGATGGCTTCGGCCAACACGGTGGCGGTGGTCGTGCCGTCGCCAGCGACGTCGTTGGTCTTGCTGGCCGCTTCCTTGACCAGTTGGGCTCCCAGGTTCTCGTACGGGTCGTCCAGTTCGATGTCCTCGGCAACGGTCACGCCGTCCTTGGTCACCTTCGGCGAGCCCCAACCTTTATCCAACACGGCATTGCGACCGCGGGGACCGAGCGTGCTACGGACGGCCCGCGCCAGCTTGGAGACTCCCGCCAACAAGGGTTGCCGAGCCTCGTCATCAAACACCATTTGCTTTGCCACGTTTCAAGCTCCTCCAATTTTCCCCAAGTTGCTGCGCCCCAAACATACCGGGCAGCAGGGCGATGCCTTGCACGAAAAGGCTCTCGGCCGAAATGAAATCACGTTATGGCGAACCCAAGTTCGCCGCTTCAATGGTTTGCCATGCGACGGCGGCGCCCAAACTGGCAGCACGCCGGACTCGGCTCGCACGCATGCAATCGCTGTGCCACGAGGCTTTTCAAGAGCCTCAAGTCGCGCCGCAAGTTGTTTCTCAAAAGCAACTTACGGCGACGCTCGCGCGAACCGTATCGCGCGGAAGCAGGGGCGAGAAGCGGCACACTCGCGAAGTGCCAAATTGGCCGGGAGATGGGCTGAGACGGGGATGAGACAGGCGGGGCGGCGAGCGTCGCATTGCGCCCGAAAAAGCGCATGCGGATAGAGCACGGCTGGCCGTCGCAGCATGCGGCAACGAGGGCCAGCCCTGATGGCAATTCAAGCGACCGCACGGCGGCGATCACGCACAATGTCGAGCCTAGACTTCCGACTCGGCGGGCAAGGTGTAGGGCTGGCGATACTCGCGCGTCAGCATCGAATTGGCCTCGCTCGAGCCGACGAACACTTCGCTCTTCGGATCGAGTTTCAGCTGCGGCCCGAGCGAGAACGTCAACTTGTCGGGATTGAGCGAGTTGGCCTTCAGGTGCTCGGCAGTGCGCTGATACGTGGCGACCATGTCCTCATTCCCTTTAAACTCCTTGATCGCCGCCGGAACGTCGGCTCCCGGGACTTCCTTGCCCAATCGCAGCGAGATGTTGCCCAGATGGCACAGAGCGCTGGAGAGATGTCCTTCCTCGATGTCGGCGTTGAGCTTCTTATGGTCGCGCGCCCGCACCGCATCGAGGAAGTTGGCGTAGTGGTACTGATCACCACCACCCTTAAACTTCTTGATCACCTGCCCATCGCCGTCAAAGGCCACGCCGGTGTCGTAGGAGGACATGACCAGGTAACCCTTGGTGCCTTCGATGATGATGCCGACGTTGACGTCCTTGTAGGGCCGCGTCTCCAGGCCCCGGACTTCGAAGATCAACTGCTGGTCACCGAAGCCGAGCGCGACGATTTGCGTATTGGCGGTCTCGCCCGCATCTTCGTACCCGAAGCGGCCGCCATAGCTGACGACGCTATCGGCCAAAGCCGGCTTGTTCAGCGCCCAGCGGCAGAGGTCCATCTGATGGATGCCTTGGTTGCCGAGGTCGCCGTTGCCGTAGTCCCACTGCCAATGCCAATCGTAGTGGAAACGGGGACGAGTGATCGGTTTCTTCGGTGCCGGGCCCAGCCACAGGTCGTAGTCGACTCCGGGTGGTACGGGATACTCGCCGCGCGGACCGATCGACGGCCGCCGTTTGTAGCACAGGCCGCGGGCGATCTTCACGTCGCCGATCCCGCCCTCGTGCACGAAAGCGATCGCCTCGCGCATGCCTGGGTTCGAGCGGCACTGAGTCCCGGTCTGCACGATCTTCTGGTGCTTGCGGGCCGTCTGGACCAGGCGGCGGCCTTCGACCACGTTGTGGCTGACGGGCTTTTCGACATACACGTCCTTGCCCGCTTGCACGGCCCAAATCGCGGCCAGCGAGTGCCAGTGATTGGGGGTCGCGATGGTCACGAAATCGATCGACTTGTCGTCGAGAAGTTTGCGAATGTCGGGCACGAAGGCCGGCGTGGTCCCTTGTTCCTTGCCGATCTGCTCGCAGCGTTTGCCCCCTTGCTTTTCATCGACATCGCAGATGTGAGTGATCGTTACATCCTTGCGCGCCAGCATGCCCGAGATGTGATTGCCGCCGCGGCCGCCGGCGCCGATCACCGCGCATCGCAACTTGTCTCCGGAGCTGCCCTTGGCAACCGCCTGCTCCTGTGCTCGGACGAGTGCCGCCTGCGAAAGCGCGAACGCGGACGCAGTTGCCATCATCGACTTCTGCAGAAAACTACGGCGTGATTGTTCGTTCATGGGAGACCTCTACAATGCGGGACGAAGGTGGGAAAGGCGAAGGGCGAAATCGTCACTATATTAGCACGCGCGCTCGGCGCTTTGCCACATTGCCCCAAGGAAACGCCAAAAACCATGAACGTCAAGCAACGCGCCGAAACGGTCCGGCAACGGCTCGAAGAGCTGTATCCCGATCCGCCGATTCCGCTCGATCACAAAGACCCTTACACCCTGCTGGTAGCGGTGCTGCTGAGCGCCCAGTGCACCGACAAGATGGTCAACCGCGTGACGCCCGACCTCTGGAAACTGGCCGACACGCCGGAGGCGATGAGCCGCCGCAGCGTTGAGGAGATTCTGGCGGTGATCCGACCGCTGGGACTGGCGCCGCGCAAAGCCAAAGCGATTCGCGAGCTGTCGCAGATCCTGGTCGACAAGTACGCCGGCCAAGTGCCCGCCGACATGGAACTGCTCGAAGAACTTCCCGGCGTCGGGCACAAGACGGCCAGCGTCGTCATGTGCCAGGCCTTTGGCCAGCCCGCCTTTCCGGTCGACACGCACATCCATCGGCTGGCCCAGCGCTGGGGGCTCTCGAACGGCAAAAACGTCGAACAAACCGAGCGCGACCTGAAAAAGCTGTTTCCCCAAGAGAGCTGGAACCGCTTGCATTTGCAAATCATTTACTACGGTCGCGAGCACTGCACGGCGCGGACCTGCGATGGCACGCGCTGCGAACTCTGCCGGACTCTCTATCCCAAACGCCGTTAGCCTCCCTTGGCGCGCGGTTTTAGTGGTGTACGCACTCACGCCAGCTGCCGT
>JBQCJB010000517.1:0-4066 GCA_051953155.1 Aureliella sp.
GGCAGCACCGCGATCCAGCGGCTTGTAACCCCACGGATCGCTTTCGCCAGCGACAATGCCGCTCTTGATACCGCCTCCACATAGCCAGTTGGTAAAACAGTACGGATTGTGATCGCGTCCCCTTCCCCCCTGGCTCGAGGGCATCCGCCCAAACTCGGTCGTCCACAGCACGATCGTGTCCTCCAGCAGGCCACGCTGCTTCAGATCTTGAATCAGCGCCGCAGCTCCGGCCGCCATGCCAATCGCCAGCGGACCATGGTCGCGCTCGACATCCTCGTGCGAGTCCCAGTTGCGCCGCGGGAAACCATTGTCATTGCCCGACCAAATCTGAACGAACCGCACGCCGCGCTCGATCAACCGCCGCGCGGCCAGGCACTTGCGACCGAAGTGCACGATTTCCTCGCGCGCATTGATCTCGGCCGGAAACGCAGCGGGAATGCGATCCAGCCCGTACAGCCTCAACACGTGCTGCGGCTCGTCGCTGAAGTCGAGCGCAGCCGGCGCGGCCAACTGCATGCGGGCCGCCAATTCATAACTGCGGATGCGAGCTTCCAAGCGTGGATCGGCCGGGCGCAGCTGGGCATGCTCCCGATTGAGGCGCTCGAGCGTCTCGAGCAGGTCGCGCTGCTCAGCCGCCGGTAACGTTCGCCGCTGGGCCGCTGGAAACAGATCCGCGATGGGCTGAGGGCGGCCAGGAGTGATCACCGTTCCGCTCGACTGAGGAGGCAAAAATGCACTGTCCCAGTTCTTGGTGCCGTTGGACGCCAGGCCGCGCTGGTCGGGCAATACAACGAAGGTTGGCAAATTGTCGTTGAGACTCCCCAGCGCGTAACTAACCCAAGCGCCCGCAGAAGGAAAACCTGGACGATCGAAACCGGTCGTCTGCAGCAACGTGGCCTGGCTGTGAACGCCCGACTTGCCGACCATGTTATGTACGAAAGCCATGTCGTCGACGACCGCCCCGAGCGGTGCCACCACGCTGCTGAGCGGCTTGCCGCACTCTCCGTACTGGCGAAACGGCCAGACCGGTCCCAGCCATGGACCCAATCCATTTTGAAAGGCCTCGACCGGTTCGCCAAAATCGCTCGGCCGCCCATGCGCCCGCACCAGTTCCGGTTTGAAGTCGAACAGATCGATATGACTGGCCGCGCCGGCCATGAACAACTGGATCACGCGTTTGGCTCGGGCAGGATGGTGCGCCGCGCGGCCGGCAGGTGTTGCCGACGCTGGCTTCTGGTCGGCCTCTCCCTCAGCCGCCATCAGCAGGCTGAGCGCCAAACCGCCCAAGCCGCCGCCGCTGTGCTGCAACCAGTCGCGCCGCGATATCCGCGGCAACGCTTCAATCGACATAGAAAAACTCGTTCAGATTGAAGACGACTCGAGCCACCACTACTAGCCCATGCTGCTGGGAGAGCGCGACCAAATGCGCAGCCTCGCTATCCGTGGGCTCGCGGGCCAAAGCCTCGGCGAACATCCTGCGCACCGCACGTTCCAGCTCTTGATCGGAGCTTGAACCAGCTGCCTTCAGTTCACCTTCGACGCGCTGGCTCCATTCTTCAGCCACCATCAGCGTGAACGCATTGTTCAATAGCGATAGAGCTTGCGTCGCCGACGTCGACTCGTTGCGCACGTCGACTTGCATCGACGGATCGGCGCAGTCGAGCGCGGTCATCAGCGGCTGGCTCTGCGAGCGCACGATGAAGCGATAGACGCTGCGGCGCAGCGAGGCTGGATCGCGCGGATCGTGCAGCGCGTACTGGTAATGGGGCGAGTGCTCGGGATGCTCGATCACAAAGTCTTGATAGCTCGGGCCTCCCATCTGGCGATCGAGCTTACCGGCCACTGCCAACATCGCATCGCGGACGGCCTCGGCTTCCAATCGCCGCCTTGGGCTGCGAGCCAACCAGCGGTTGTCGGGATCGACCTCCCAGGCGAGCTGCTCTCCATCCGTGGCTTGAGAGGACTGTTGGTAGGTCGCGCTGAGCATGATCTGGCGATGCAGCCGTTTGAGCGATTGATGGTCGCGCACGTCGATCGCCAACGTGTCGAGCAACTCCGGGTGCGAAGGCAGACTACCCATCTGGCCGAAGTCGTTGGGCGTGTCGACGATGCCTCGGTGGAAGTGATAGCCCCAGATCCGATTGGCGATCGAGCGCCAGGTCAGCGGATTGCCCTCGGCGGTCAACCACTCCGCCAGTCCGCGCCGCCGCTCTGCGTCGCTCGAATCCTTGCCGGAGGCGATGCCAGGATCGAGAGAGCCGACTGCCGACAGCGCCATCGGTTCGACTTCAGGTCCTGGGCGGCTGATGTCGCCGCGGAGGAGCAGATGGATAGGACGCGGCCGGCCACCATTGGCGGCGGTGCCGGCGAACGCTCCGCGGCCGCGATAGATCGTCGCGGCATAGGTCACGGCGGGCGCGGGCAGCGCCGCTAATTCTTGCTCGACCTCTGCTCGCTGCTCCACCGCCCGGCGGTGCTGTGAGCGCAAGTCGCTCGGCACCAGCTTATCCAATAACGCTGCGCGGGCTTGCGCCAGTTCGGACAAGCGATCGCGATCGGGAGGAACGGGAAACTTGCCATCGACTAAGTTCGACGCGCGCCACCGCGGCGGGGCTTCGATCGAATCGAGCGCGGCTACCGGTTTGCCCAGGGCCACATTGTTTCCGTCGACATCCAAGACGCGCAGTTCGGCCAGCGCGAAAATGAAATCGTTCTGCCGCGGCGCCAGCTCGGTGGCCGTGAAGCGCACGAATCTCGCGCGTCCGCGATCGACGGCGAGCGTTTGCGGCGCAATGCCGGGACGGGGCTGAGGCTTGTCCGTCCGATCCGCTACTAAAGTGCGCGCCCCCGAAAAGTCGGGGCTGTCGGCCAACTCGATGCGCCACCGCGGCGGGGCTCCGAAGCCGTCGCCGATCCCGGCAAAATCGTCGTGACAAGCGATCCATTCGATGCGGGCAATCTCGCCTGTTTTTTCCAAGTCGATTTGCACCCACTTCGCCTGGTCGGGCTCGGAGGCAATCGCCGAGTGGTAGCCGTGCTCGACGGGATAGTTTTTGTTCGGGCCGTCCTGCTTGGATTGTTCGTGCTTGGCTTCAGCCAGTTGCTTGTCCAGCTCAGCCAACGGCTGGCCGCCGGCGCTGTGGATCTCACTCTCGAGCCGCCCGATGCGCGTCTCCAGTTTTTGTCGGCGAGCCTCCAGCTGGGCAAAGCGGCTTTGCAGTTGCGGATCGCGATAAAACTTGCGGTCGGCCCGGTCGAGGGCGGCGAACACGGCTTGCAAGCCATAGTATTCGCGCTGCGTGATCGGATCGAACTTGTGATCGTGGCACTGGGCACAGCCAACGGTCAGACTTTGAAAAGTGAGAAACGTATTCTGCACCATGTCGTCGCGATCGAGATGCCGGGCCGTCTTACCGTCGAGCTTTGTCTCGGGGACTTCGGCATGGCCGATGAAATCCCAAGGGCCGGCTGCGAGAAAGCCTACCGCCTCGATGGCTTCGGCTTGATCGGGCCACAGCACGTCGCCGGCGACCTGTTCGGCGATGAACCGGCGATAGGGTTTGTCGGAGTTCAAGGCGGCGATAACGTAATCGCGATAGGGCCAGGCGTTGAGCCGTGGCTTGTCCTTGTCGTAGCCGTGCGATTCCCCGTAGTGCACGACGTCCAGCCAATGCCGGGCCCAACGTTCGCCAAAGGCAGGCGAGGCCAGCAAGCGGTCGATCAAACGATCGTAGGCGTCGGGGCGGGCATCGGCGACGAAAGCAGCCACGCTCTCCGGCGACGGCGGTAAACCGGTTAGATCGAAGGTGGCTCGACGAATCAATTCGCGCGGCGAAGCCCGCTCGCTGGCGGTCAGCCCCTGCGCTCGGCGCGCAGCCTCGACGAAGCCGTCGATGGCGTTGGCCGGCGTCGAGTCGGCGATGCGCAAACGGGCGTTGGGCGCCGGCTGACTGCTGAGCGGCGCGAACGCCCACCAACTTGGATCAGCCGCAGGTGCGGCGCGCAAGATTGTTCCGTCGGACCAGGGGCTGCCGGACGCGATCCAGGCTCGCAGAGCGCCGATTTC
>JBQCJB010000518.1:0-3984 GCA_051953155.1 Aureliella sp.
CACCTTGGCCGATTGCGGTACCAGGACCGCATCGTGCGGGTACTTGTCCAGGAGCCGTGCCCAGGCCGGACCCGCCTCGAAGAATTCCCAGTGCTCCTCGAAGACCTGCGGAGCGTAAGCCACTTCGTAGCGACCGTCTAGGCTGACCTTTACCTGCGGCGCCAAGCGCCATGAGACGTACGCGCCGGCGTGGAACGGGGTCAAGAGATTGCCCGAGAAGTTGTGCTCGGCCAGATACTGTGTGGCTGCAATCGGATAACACGTGCTCTGCCGAGCGAGATCGCCGCTGAGAGTCGTCGCGCCGAAACCATAGGCTGCTGACCAGACGAGCAAACCAGCCGCCAAGCCCTGCGCCGCCCGCAGGCTCAGCACAGGGGCGCGCTTGAGGTAACGCACGATCTCCAGTCCAAACGATGTGTGGCTCAGCCAGGCTGGGCAGTAGGCGATCCAGAGGACCGAATAGATCGGACCATGCCGCAGGTGTTTGGCGGCCATCAGTGCGCAGACGCACAAGCCGAGCAGCCCGAGCAGTTCGCTTCCACGGTGCCGCCGCACCGCGATCGCGACCAGCGCCAATGACAAAGCGAACATCAGCAGCGTCACCGCTGGTTGATGCGTGTACCAGAGAGGCAACCATTCGGTGATCCGCGGTCGAGGCATCGTGATGGCCCGAACCAAATAGGGCACATACTGCCAACCGTACGGATTGATCGGTAAGGCCAATGCGGCTAGCGGAAGCATCAACGACAAGTGCCAGGTAGCGCCCAGCGTCGTCGAGAGCGAACGCGATTGCCACCACAACGTGGCAAAGCGCTCGATCGCATGCAAACCGAGCAGTCCCAGACCGACGACAAAGCCGGCATGCAGATTCAACCACACGACCAACATCAGCCACCACGGCACCAACCACAGACGCCGGCCACGACGGTCCCATTCGTGCATCCACAACTGAAGGCTGACGCAGAGCAGCGTAAACATGGTGGCCCGGATCGTCGCAAACCCTACCCAGAGCATCGGAAAGACGGCGATCGCCAGCAGGCTGAACAGATAAGGATGCACGCCGCGCAGGCGAGCAACGCGATACATCGCGAACCACATCGCGCTGACCAGCGCGATCTTCAATACCGTCAGTCCACCAAGCCCCCAGCCCGTGCCGACGGTGACTCCGTAGAGTATCGCGCCGGTGCCCCATTCGTGATGCACCGAAGGTGAAACGGTCGGCGTATAGGCGAAGACGTCGGCCATCGGGAACTCGCCTGTGGTGACGAATTCGCGAAACAGCGCCATCTCGTGAAACGCATCGTGCGTTACTTCACCCAGCCGAGCGATCAGGGCGACAAACGCGCATCCCAACACCACGAGCAGCCAGCGGGCAAGCCGGCGCTGCAACTGACGGGCTGCCTCGGGCTGGCCATGCCGGACGGAGCGGTCTGTGGCCGCTGCGCTGCGCAGCAGGGTCTTCTCGGCAGATGAAAGGGCGATGTTCATAGTCAAAATTAGCTCGCCCTGACGAAACACCTCCCTGCAGCCTCCGGCAGATTCATCGCGTTCGACTCCGAACGACTAATGCTAGTATCGGAACTTCGGAATAAACAGTTATGCGGATTGCGCAAATTGCTCTGGTAGTGAGCCTGGAGAAGCGTCTAGACTCGTGGCCGCAGTGCGAGGCTCCAAGGCACCATCACTCAAGACGTATGCCTCGTTTCTCGGAAAAGCCAATCCGCGTTGGCGCGACGAGAAGATGACACTGTGTGGCGGTTGCGATACCGGAGAGCGGCTTACTTGGAGGAGTCAGCAGCTATACCGGCGCGATCGGAAACGGATGGACCCAGTCGAACCACGGGGCACCAGCTGCGTTTTGGCGCATGAATCGTCAAGGCCGCTGGAGTCGCAAACCTTAGGAGCCTTCGAGCATGGATGCTCGCACTTGCCGCCCAACGATGGGCTTGGCGGCGCTTTGCGCCACTCTGATTTTCGTTTTCCCCAATGATGTGCAGGCTCAGTATGGCCGACCCGCGGCCTACGGTCCTCAGCCCGGCATGGCGATCTCGCCGGCTATGCAACCACCGACGCTCCAGGGCATGATTCCCGGCGGGCCCGCGATGGGTGGCCGCGTGCGCGGCGGTGGCGCATCGCAGGGCGCCGGCCAAGGACCGAACTTTATCGTCCTGTGCAACGATCCGGGGCTTGCCGACACCGTCGTGCAAGAAGCCGAAAAACTGCGGCGCGAGTTGGCGGTGCACTGGCTCGGCCAAGAACTGCCCAACTGGTCGCGGCGCTGTCCGATCCACGTGACCGCCGGCCCGTCGCTGGGAGCTGGCGGTGAGACGCGTTTCGCGCTCTACAACGGCAATGTGGGCGACTGGAACATGTCGGTCCAGGGCACGCCCGAGCGCATTCTCGATAGTGTGCTGCCCCACGAAATTACACACACGATTCTCGCCAGTCATTTTGCTCCGCTGAACACGCACGTCCCGCGCTGGGCCGACGAAGGCGCCTGTACGACGGTCGAGCACAGCTCGGAACAGAACAAGCACAAATCGCATCTGGTTCAGTACCTGAGCACCGGTCGCGGTTTGGCTTTCAATCGCATGTTCAGTTTGAAGGACTATCCCAACGACATCCTGCCTCTCTATGCCCAGGGACATTCGGTCGTCGAATTCCTGATCGCCCAAGGTGGCCCGCGGAAGTTCGTCGAGTTTCTCGAGGACGGCATGCAGAGCCAGAGCTGGGAAGCAGCCGTCAAACGGGCCTACTCGTACGAGACGCTCGGCCAACTGCAAACCAAGTGGAACCTGTGGGTTGCCGAAGGCCGCGGTCCGGTCGAGCCCTACGCCGGCAATCCCGCCGCCGTACAAGCCGCTGCCACGCTCGCCTCGAGCAGCGCACCGGCCGACGCGCCGAGCTCTGAAGTCGCTTCGCTCGATTTGAACACGCCCAGTTCAGTTCCGCTCGACTCGGCTTCGTTGGCAATGGCTGCCGAAGCTGCCGCACCCGCTGCCCCGGCCTCAGTTGACCGCGCAGCAGCTCTCGAAGAGGGAGCCAGTGTCGCTTTGGCCAACCACGTCGCCGGAGCCAACGATGCTGCCGTGACCAAGATCAGCTCCCAGACAGCCGGCAGTGCCGCGCTCGGCAACGTCGCTCTGGGCCAAGCGCCGACCAGCAACGCAGCTGCCGCCAGCGCTGCCTCGGCGGCCGGCGACGGTTTCTATCGCCAACGCCTGGAGAGTCGGCTGCGCGACATCGAGCGCGTCGCGCCCGAGTCTGTTTCGGCAACAACATCTGCGTCAGCAACTGCAGCGGCTCCGGCGGCTGTCGGCGCACAGCCCGCAGCTCGAACGGCCAGCCTCGATCGTCCGCAGCCAGCCGCACCGATCGGTGGCGGGGCTCGGGCAACCTCGCGTCCGCAGCCGGCCCAGCCCACGCCGACGCGCGTGCTCGATGCCGGCAACCTCGCGCGGCCTGACCAAGGCGCGATCTATCGCTAACGCGGCTGCGTGGCTCGACGTCGCAACTGCGGCAGAGGACTACGGGTCCGTTACTGGGCGAGCACTAACTGCTTGAGCCGCTGAAAGCCTTCTTCCCAGCGGCTGCCGCGCCGCGGGTGGTATTCGCGAATGCCGCTCGCACCGCGGACCAGTTGGCGAGCTTGATCGATCGATCCGAGCTCGCCGCCTCCGATGGCTTGCATCATGACGTTGCCCAGCGCGGTCGCCTCAACGGGGCCGGCGATGACGACTCGCTGACAAGCGTCGGCCGCCAATTGGCACAGCATCCGGTTCTGGACGCCTCCGCCGACCATGTGGATCGTTTTAAAGCGATTGCCGACCAACTGCTCCAGGTAGTCGAGCACCAGGCGGTAGCGCAGCACCAAACTCTCCAGGGCGCAGCGAATGACTTCGCCCTCGGACTGCGGGGGCGTTTGGCCAGTGCGTTTGCAGTACTCGCGTATCGCGTCGGGCATGTTCGCCGGCGCCGCCAGCG
>JBQCJB010000519.1:0-2589 GCA_051953155.1 Aureliella sp.
TCGCCTATCTCAAAATCCAAAAGCAACGCGGCAAGCCGCCGTGGCTACGGCTCCAAATAGCTCAAGCCATCGCCGAACATCGAAACCAACTGGTCGAAACCGGCGCCATCGGTTTCGACGAAGTCTGCGCGAAATTGACCGCGGCCAGTCGAGCTCACGCAGTTCAGGAGGCGATTGCCAACAGCGAAATCGATGAAACCCGCATCGATCCCAACGAGCCGGAAATCATCCAGCAAGTCCGACGCATCTGCCGGCGCCTGCACTATTCCCGGCGCACCGAAAGCGCCTACGTCGGTTGGATCGAACGCTTCATCAAAGCGTTTGATCTCCGTGATCTTGCCTCGTGGGACCAAGTCGGCGAAGTCGAAGTCAATCAGTTCCTGACTCGACTGGCCGTCGATAACAATGTGGCGGCCAGCACTCAGAATCAAGCTCTGTGCGGGCTGCTGTTCGCTTTCAAGTACGCACTCAACCGGCAACTGGACGAGATCGATGCCTTGCGCGCTAAAAAGCCTACTCGGCTGCCCGTGGTGCTCAGCCGACAAGAAATCCAGGCGGTCCTTAAGCAGCTAGCCGGACGCGACCTGCTAGTCGCCCAACTGCTCTACGGCGCTGGCCTGCGAATCCTCGAGTGCCTGCGTTTGCGGGTGAAAGATGTTGATTTCGATCAAGGCTTGATCGTCGTTCGCGACGGGAAGGGCATGAAGGATCGAGTCACCGTCCTGCCAGACGTCGCACGCGACGGGCTCCAACGTGCCGTCGAGCATCGGCGCGATCTACACGAGAGTGACTTGCTCGAAGGGTTAGGCTCCGTGTGGTTGCCGCACGCCTTGCTGCAAAAATATCCTTCCGCCGCAACCGAGTTCGCTTGGCAGTACTTGTTTCCGTCAGAACGCCGCTCGCGCGACCCGCGATCGCAACTGATCGGACGTCATCACATGAGCGATGGCGTGTTCGCAGTTAAGCTCAAAAGCGCCGTCGCGCGGGCTCGCATCGATAAGAAGGTTACACCTCATACCCTGCGTCACTCCTTTGCAACGCATCTGCTGCAGGCAGGTACCGATATTCGCACCATCCAGGATCTGCTCGGCCACGCCGACGTCAGCACGACGATGATCTACACGCACGTACTGAACCGACCAGGTGTTGTCATCAAGAGCCCAGCTGACCAGTTGGACTAGCGAGCCGACCAAGCACAGCCGACCAGGCAAAGCCGACCAAGCACAGCCGCTTCCGCGCAAAAAAATTGGGGCGGCCAACATGCTGGATGAAGGCCGCCCCAATTCTCGGAGAGAGTATGACCGGTCGCTGCTTTCGCCTGGCGTGAATTCAGTGGCGTCTGTTCACGCTGACAGCGACGCGATCACGTCACAATTGCGTCGTTAATCTGCCCTCGGCAAGCCCTATTCGCTGTCGCTGCCGCCCAGGTCGATCAGCTGCTGCTGGAATTCATCGCGTTCCCGGCGCGTGGCTTCCAGATCGAACACCAAGTACTTCATGTCCAGTCGCAACTGGCCAAGCGCCTCTTGGACGAGCGTCAGAATGCGCCGGCGGCGGACGCTGCTCTCCGTAACGCGTCGCAGACTGGGCAGCAAGCGGATCCGTTGTTCCAGAGGAAGTGATTCAATGGCTTGGGTCAACTCCAGCAAATCGGCCGGAATCTCGTCTTTGTAGGAGTCAACCGAACCGGCAGTTACAGAACTCATGGCTTTGCGTCCTTCGGATGTGAACAAGGCGTCGCTTCAATGTTTGTGGTCATATTGCAGCGTGAATGCCAAATTCCAGTGTGACAGTGATCATACGCCGTAAGTGTCTATTTGGCAACCACTTAGGAGAATCCCTATCGTCGGCAAGGTTTTCCCATGTTGCGAGAAATCCACAGCAATCGATCTGGAGTTTTGCTGTAAGTCCTGATAAAGGTGGCACTTAAGTTCGTCGCAACACGGCGACGGACGCGTGGTTTTTGGTCATCATCTTCCGCAAACTCAGCCTCGAACTCATGGATGCGTCGCTCCGCAATCGCTGGAACGCAGGCTGCCTGGTCGCCACCTGTCTAAGCCTGTTGCTTATGGGCAACGCGGCTCGCGGCCAATTAGTCGACTCCTTCGAAGGTGGACCACCACGCTGGCAACTCGTCGAAAGCGATTGCCAGGCCCAGCTGACGCTGAACGAAATCAGCCCCTCCCTGCCACGCAGTGGACAGACGTGCGAGCTGATGGAATTGGTGTGCACCAACGGTACCTACGCCTATCTCGCTCTGCCGATCGAGCCGAGTGCGATCATTAACGAACTGGCACCGTCGATCTGGGTGCAATGCATGAGCGGCCGAATTCGCATCGGCGCCAACGTCGTCTTCCCCAACGCAATCCATCCAACAACCGGCGGCCGAGTCCATGCGGTCCTCTGGGGATCCATCTACGACCAACCCGGCCAGTGGCAGCGTCTGGAATTGGCCGAGTGCGAAAAGGCTCTGTCGCAAGAGATCACAGGCCTCCGCCAACGCTTCGGTTCGAAAATGACTTTTGACGGCGCGTACATCGACAGCATCGTTCTCAACGCCTACACCGGACCGGGGCGTTACCGGATCAA
>JBQCJB010000520.1:0-3042 GCA_051953155.1 Aureliella sp.
ATCGCTGGGCGAGCGGTCGTCCGGAAATTCTTCGCGGGCAGAACGAGGCCGAGCCTGGCGATCGCTATCGGCGGCGGCCAAGGTCGCTTGCCATTGTCGCTTGAGCAGCGGCCGCAGATGAGGCGGCGCAGCGGCATACGCGGCTGCGAAATCTTCCTCGGAGAGCGTATCGCTGCGCTCGGCATCGCCAGCGTCATCTTCGCGCGCCAAACCAGCTTCTTCGCGATCATCCAGTCGGCGGCGGTCGGCAGGGGACGATCGTTCGGCCAGCTGTGCCGAAGCGTAGGGATTGGCTCGCGAGCCTTGGCGAGCGGTCGGCGCGGAAACGCGGCGCCCTGACTGCTCGACCAGACGCGCATCGGCATCCCAAGGTTCCGGATGGACGAGCAATTCTTCTAGACTCGGCTCGTTGCCGCGCCACGGAGCCTGGCAACCCGAAAGCAAGCTTGCCCCGACGCACGCCAGTCCCAATAGCGCAGCTCGGCAGGGGGCGGAAGTGCATGTGGATAAACGAAACGTTGCCATAGCGTGCGTCCTGCGCTGCTGCGATTTTTGCTTGCGATTGCTCTGTCGACCGCATTGGGGGAGTTCGGGCTGGCGCGGATCTTAAAAGAAACGCCCCCATAAAAGCAAGGCAAATTGGGTAGGCCTGCGGCGGCATCCCCGATCCCGAGCCCACGCCCTGGGCGTTAGCACGTTGGGCTTCAAAACGATGTAAAAATGCCGCTGGAGACCTCAGCTACGGGACGACTGCGATGGCGTGCTGCCTACGCCGATGTCGTTAGAGACTGTTTCGAAGACGGTGCGGGCTATCGCGCTAGAGTAAAACGCAGCGGCGACTCCTGGTGCGGAATCGCGTTGAGACTGTCCAGCCGCGCGACCAAGCGCAGGTCGTCCGCAAAGCCCGATTCGAGCAGATTGCGTCCGCCCGCGGCTCGCGCGAACCGGTCGAGCAGGGCAGGGGACACGGTCTCTCCCGCAGTCGAGTTGCCAGAGGCGGCCTGGTCGATCCGCTGCCATGCCTCCAGGGCCAGGTGGCTAGCGTCGTTTCCTAGTCTCCAACCGCTCGACTGGCTGAGCAGGCCGTCGATGATCGCTCCGGCGGTCAGCACGTCCTCCAGGGCAACTTCGCCATCGGTCCCTGCACAGACGCACCAGACGTACAGTGGCTGAGAGTTGTGGCGAGGTTCGGTTGCGAGCTGGCCGAGCCATGCGCCGAGCGCGGCTCGGTTGAGCAAACTGCCCAAGACGAGGGACCGAGCTCCTTGCGCGGCTTCGACGGCGACCGTGCCGTTGGTGGTCGAGAAGATCAGCTCGCGCCCCGCGACGCTCTGGGGCGTGTACTCGGCGGGACTGTTGCCCAGGTCAAAGCCCGGGATCCGCACGCAGGCCCTTTCGCCGCACAACCGCGCGCTGCCGGAAAAGTCTTGTGCCAGGCGTTTGGCCCGTTCGATGTCACTGACGACGGTGACCCCACGTGCGCCCGCGGCCAGGGCGACACAAGCGGTCGAGGTGAATCTGAGGGTGTCGATAACGATCGCCGCCGGCTCGCAGTGCGTCCAGTCGGCAGGCAGAAGTTTGGGCAGCAGAGCAACAGAGATAATCAAGGAAGGCTGGCCAGGGGTTACGAGTGGGCTGGGAGGCTAGGACCGGCACGGGGCAGCGGACGAACAATTTTGAACGCTAGCGTGCGCAATTGGGAGTCCGGGGAACGAAAAGTGGTGAAAATGCGGGATTGGAAGGGCTTATTCCATGCAAATTCGCCTTGCGGCAGGTGGCCGGGCCGATACACTAGTGCGTTTCCTATATTGAGTGCAGGCCAGGCCAGCGTAGCTCAGTTGGTAGAGCAACTGATTTGTAATCAGTTGGTCGTGGGTTCAAGTCCCTCCGCTGGCTCTCGGTTTTGGCATATAGACCTCTTGCACGTTGTGCCGCAATAGTGCAAAGTCGTGCTGCTGAAGAGGGCTCGGTGTGCTGTCAGCGGCGTCCCGGTGGTCGACGGACCACGCCGGCGCTCCTTGCGGAACGATCGAGCTCAATAAGGAAGAAGAAGAAGAAGAAGAGAACAAGCCGGGAGGTTGCCCGAGTGGCTAAAGGGGACGGACTGTAAATCCGTTAGCATATGCTTACGTAGGTTCGAATCCTACACCTCCCATTGGCGAACCAATTGTCAGCCTGACAAACCGTTGGGGATTGAAACGTCAGTTGCCAACCTGAGAGACAGCCACCGCCGGTTCGGAAAACTCCGAGCCAAACCAGACGCGGGTGTAGCTCAATGGTAGAGCAGCAGCCTTCCAAGCTGAATACGAGGGTTCGATTCCCTTCACCCGCTTTCGTTGATTGCTGCTGTAGCTCAGTTGGTAGAGCACTTCCTTGGTAAGGAAGAGGTCATGGGTTCAAGTCCCATCAGCAGCTCTTGCTTCCATGGATTGGAGCAAGAGACGCGGGTAGTCGGGTTCGCTGTTTTCGTCATGGGTCCGATTTCGTCATGGTCAAAGCGTGGGCGCCAGTGTCTCACGGAGTAACAATTTTAGTGTTAGGTGTAACGAACAATGGCTAAAGAGGCATTTCAGCGTACGAAGCCGCACTGCAACGTCGGCACGATCGGTCACATCGACCACGGCAAGACCACCACAACCGGCGCTTTGTTGGCCGTTCAAGCCGCCAAGGGTTTGGCTCAAGCCAAGGCCTATTCGGATATCGCCAAGGGCGGTACCGTCCGCGACGCGACCAAGACGGTGACGATCGCCGTTTCGCACGTTGAGTACGAAACCGAAAACCGTCACTATGCCCACATCGACTGCCCGGGTCACGCCGACTTCATCAAGAACATGATCACCGGCGCCGCCCAGATGGACGGAGCGATCCTGGTCGTCAGCGCCGCTGACGGTCCGATGCCCCAGACCAAGGAACACGTCCTGCTGGCTCGCCAGGTGGACGTGCCGGCGATCGTCGTCTTCCTGAACAAGGTCGACCTGGTCGATGATCCGGAACTGCTGGAACTGGTCGAGCTGGAAATTCGCGAACTGCTCAACAAGTACG
>JBQCJB010000521.1:0-4171 GCA_051953155.1 Aureliella sp.
CCGAGCATCGGAAATGCGGACCATGTCGCGGACACCCGCGGCCAACAACTTCTGCGGAATCGGCAGCATGCCCCATTCCGGAAAACCGGGCGCGCCCAACGGGCCGGCCGATCGCAAGATCAAAACCGTATCCGCGGTCACCGGTAGATCGGGCGAATTGATCTGGGCCTTCAGCTGCGGATAGTTGTCGAACACCAGGGCCGGTCCGCGGTGGGTCAGCAAGCGCTTCTCCGCCGCCACCGTTTTCAGTACGCAGCCATCGGGCGCTAAATTGCCTCGCAGCACGCAGGTGCCACCGGTCGGCCATAAGGGATTGTCGCGCGTGCGAATCACTTCGTCGCTCAGCACTTCGGCGCCAGCGATCTGCTCGCCCAGCGTCTGGCCGCTGACCGTCGGGCAGTCGAGGTTCAGCACGTCGGTCAAGCGGTTCAGCAGAGCTGCCAGCCCGCCGGCATGATGAAAGTCTTCCATCAAAAAGCGACCGCTGGGGCGCAGATCCGCAAGCACCGGCACGCGCGATGACAGTTCATCGAATCGATCGAGCGACAACGGCACGCCCGCGCGTCCAGCCAGCGCCAACAGATGCACGATCGCATTGGTCGAACCGCCGATCGTCAGCTGGGTCACGATCGCGTTGTCGATCGCTCTGGCGTCGATCAGTTGGCTGGGCTTCAAATTCTCCCAGGCGATGTCGACCGCGCGGCGGCCAGTGGCCACGGCTAAACGCGAATGCTCGGCTACGACGGCGGGAATCGAACTTGCACCGGGCAGCGTCAATCCGAGCGATTCGGCGATGCAGGCCATCGTCGACGCGGTGCCCATGGTCATGCAGGTGCCTGCCGAACGGGCAATGCAGTTTTCGATGTCGGTCCAGTCGCTGTCGCAGAGATTGCCCGCGCAGCGCTCGGCCCAATATTTCCAGGCGTCCGACCCGCTGCCGAGCGTCTCGGTTTTCCAGCGAGCCTTGAGCATCGGACCGGCCGGGAAGAAGATCACGGGGACGTCGGCGGAGATGGCGCCCATGATCATCGCCGGCACCGTCTTGTCACAACCGCCCATCAGCACCGCTGCGTCGATCGGATGGCACCGCAGAACCTCTTCGGTCTCCATCGCCAGGAGATTGCGATAAAGCATGGTCGTCGGCTTCATCAGCATCTCGCCCAGGCTCATGACGGGAACCTCGACCGGAAAACCTCCGGCCTGTAGGATCCCGCGACGCAGCTCCTGGGCTCGCTCGCGGAAATGCGAGTGACAGGTATTCAGATCGCTCCAAGTATTGAGCAGTCCGATGATCGGCCTGTCGCGATAGTCGACGTCGTCGAAGCCCATCCCCTTCAGCCGCGAGCGGTGCCCGAAGCTGCGCAGGTCATCCGGACCGAACCAGCGCCACGAGCGAAGCGACTTTGGATCGCGCACCGGAACTGAGGACGAGCCAGGCGAGTGAGAATCAGGCGAGGGAGAGGCCGGGGAGTTCATGGATTTTCAGATCGCTTGCAGCAGACAGTTCACGACCAGTTCAGTGGCTGGAGCCAAGCCTGTTTCAGTTCCGACCACGCGCGGTCGCACAGCGTTTGGTCGCCCTGGCGAATCAAGACGCGATCATGAGCAGTGACTTGACCTAGATGCAGCCAAGGAACGTCGCCAAATATCGCTTCCAGGTGAGCGCGTTTGTCCGCAGCCACTTCGATCACGAAGCGGCTGTTCGATTCGGAAAACAGCAGCGACGTCGCGGACAGTTGCTCGCGCTGGCAGGCCGCGGCAATATCCAGCTCCATACCCAACTCGCCGCCGAAGGCCATCTCGGCTAGCGCCACGGCCAGTCCACCTTCGCTCAAGTCATGGCAGGAGCGAAGCAGGCCTTGCTGGATCGCCGCATGAACGGCGGCGAAGCAGGCCGCTGCCGGTGCTGGTTCGACGCGCGGAACGCTGCCACCGGTCAGCCCAAGGACCTGGAACAGATGCGAGCCGCCGAACTCGCCGCGAGTCGAACCGACCAGATAAAGATGATTGCCAGCGGATTTCAAATCCATGGTCACGGCGCGGCGGACATCGTCGATCTGCCCCAGGGCGCTGATCAGTAGCGAGGAGGGGATCGCGATCGACTGTTTCTGGCCCTGCGCGTCGAGCCAAGTGAATTCGTTGTTCAGACTGTCTTTGCCGCTGATGAACGGCGTTTTCCAGGCGACCGCCAGATCGTGGCAGGCCAGCGCCGCCCGCACCAGCGTTCCCAGCGTCTCCGGCCGGTCGGTGTTGCCCCAGCAGAAATTGTCCAGGATCGCGATCCGTCGCGGATCGGCGCCGACAGCCACCGCGTTTCGCACGGCTTCGTCGATGGCGCTGGTGGCCATGTGGTAGGGATCAAAGTCGCCGTAGGCTGGATTCATACCGCAGCTGATGACGACGCCCCGCTGGCTGCCCAGTCGCGGGCGGACGACGGCCGCATCGCTGGGCCCTTCGCACGACGGGCCGACAAACGGTTTGACCACGCTGCCACCTTGCACCTCGTGATCGTACTGGCGGACGATCCAGTGCTTGCTGGCCACGTTCAACGAGCCCAATATGCCGAGCAGAGCCGATTCGGTTTGCGCGCGGTCGAGCTCCGGCGGGAGAGCATTGGAAACCGGGGCCGGTTGGTAGACGGCGGAGCGGACGGTCGGCGGACGGCCGTCATGCAGGAAGTGCATCGACAGGATGCCGACTTCTTTCCCTTGATACATCAACCGCAGGTTGCCGGTCGGTTCGAACCGGCCGATGACGCTCGCCTCGACTCCCTCGCCGCCGCATACTTCCTTCAGGCGCTCGAGCGACTCGGGCGGCACCGACATCACCATTCGCTCTTGGGCTTCGCTGATCCAGATTTCGGTGTAGCTCAAGCCGGCGTATTTCAGCGGCGCCTGGTCGAGCCAAACTTCGGCGCCGATCGTTTCGCCCATCTCTCCCACAGCGCTGCTGAAGCCCCCAGCGCCGCAGTCGGTCACCGCACTATACAGGCCCTCGTCGCGCGCCTGCATGAGGACGTCCAGAACCATCTTTTCGGTGATGGCGTTGCCGATCTGTACCGCGCCGCCGGAGATCGATTCGCTGTGGCTGGTCAGTTCCGCGCTACTGAAGGTCGCACCGTGGATGCCGTCGCGCCCCGTGCGGCCGCCAATGGCGACGATATAGTCGCCGGGCCTGGGGGCCTTATCGGCTTTGTCGACCGGCAGCAGGCCGGCGTTGCCGCAGTAGACCAGGGGGTTGCCGAGATAACGGCGATCGAAATAGACCGCTCCGTTGACCGTCGGGATGCCCATGCGATTTCCATAGTCGCGGACGCCGGCCACGACCCCCTTCATCACCCGCCGCGGGTGCAGCACGCCAGGCGGCAGGCTGGCCGGATCGGTGTCCGGCGGAGCAAAGCAGAACACGTCGGTGTTGCAAAACGGTTTCGCGCCCAGCCCCGTTCCGAGCGGGTCGCGGATGACGCCACCGATACCCGTATTGGCGCCGCCGTAGGGCTCGATCGCGCTGGGATGATTGTGCGTTTCAACTTTGAAGACGACATGGTACTCGTCGTCGAATTTGACGATGCCCGCGTTGTCTTTGAAAACCTTGACGCACCAATCGTCGGCGCCCAATTCCTCGCGGATCGTCTCGGTGGCCGCGAAGATGGTTTCCTTGAGCATGTTCTTGAAATTCCGCTGGCCCCGTTCGTCTTCGTAGGCGATGCGTCCGGCCAGCGTCTTGTGACTGCAGTGCTCGCTCCAGGTCTGGGCGATCGTCTCCAGTTCGATATCCGTCGGCTCGCGGTCGAGGCTTTGGAAGTGCCGCTGAATCGTTTGCATCTCTTCCAGCGACAGATACAGTTGGCCTTCGCGGCTGAGTTTCTTCAGCTCTTCGTCGTCCAGTTGGCGAATCGGCACGTGGACCAATTGAAAACTGTAAGGTGTGCCGACTTCCAGGCGATCGAGTTTGAGAGGCCCAACCACGACCTGCTCGATCGAATCGTTGGCCAGTAACTTCTGGCACAGCCGGTCGAGAGCCGACGCATCCAAGTCGCTGAGCCAATATTTGCGGAGCGTGCGCACCTGATCGACCGGCAGGCTGAGATCTTGCAGGGCTTCCAGCGTGCTTTGGGCGACCGGGTCCATCACGCCAGGCTTGGGGAGGACATGCACGACCTGCCCGAGGC
>JBQCJB010000522.1:0-2964 GCA_051953155.1 Aureliella sp.
GACCGCCGCGGCTACGGCGCGGCCACTTTCGTTCATGTAGGTCAGCGGCCAGAACAAGATCGCCGGCAGCCCCGCAATCTTGATCGCCGTTAGTTGCCCCTCGAACTTGGCCCGCGGCGAATCGGCCGCCGCTCGCTTGGCCAGCAATTCGAGGACTTCGAAGCCCACGTTGTGCCGCGTGCCGGCATACTTCGGGCCTGGGTTGCCAAGTCCTACGACCAGCTTGGTCTTGGGGGCCTCTTCGGTCACACCAGTTCATCCGGCCGCGGTAGTGGACTTGCTTACTTCTTCTCGCCTTCCTTTTCCTTGTCGCGGCCAATCACTTCCGGCTCGCTCGCCGCACCACCCAGCTCCTCGCCAGCGGCAGTCGGCTGAGCAATTTGCACGACGACGACCGTCGACGGGGTTACCATCGAGGCGCCCTCGGGCAACTGGACTTCGTTGGCATGGATGCTCTGGCCCAGGTGAAGGCTCGATACCGAGACCACCAAATGTTCGGGAATCGAACCGGCCGGGCAGCGAATCGTCAGCTCGTGAGTGGTGAACTTCAGCTGTCCACCTTCGCCCAAGCCGGGGGCCTCGCCGTGCAGTTCGACCGGCAGCGTCACTTCGACCGCCTCGTCGCGCGAGACGCGGGCCAGGTCGACGTGCAGGATCTCGACGCCAAAGGCGTCCCACTGCACTTCACGCAGCAAAGCCGTGTCCTGGACCGCACCGGTCAAGGCCAGCATCTTCGTCCCGTGACGAACCACGTTGTTGACAGCGTCTTTGGCAATCGCCAGATTGACGTTCGATTCGCCGTGACCGTACAGCACTGCCGGAACCAATCCCGTGCTGCGGAGCTTTCGAACTCGAGAAGTTCCAACTGCGTCGCGTGTTTTTACTTCAATTGTCTCAATCATCGTCTCTGGTCCATCACTCGACTCCCCCACAAGAAACATCGGAGGGGTGCGTTGCGCAAGGGCGTTCTGAGGAAACGGGCAAGTATCGCAAAAGCCGCCCGACTTTCAAGAGCAATCGTGGCTAAAGCTCGGCCTTAAGCAACAAAATCGTCTTGTCGACCCTCGGTCTCTCCATTACGTTGGGGCTCTGCCGCCGCCAATGCTCGCACCGGCGGCGCCCGGCTGTCCAATCAGGTTCCGGCGCGCAGGCCCTAGCAGGCCCGCCAACGGACTCGGCCGACAGGCCAGCCCCCTGAGCCGAGTTGCAGCCCACTGCCCGAGCAGCTTTTCCAAAGCAGATTGCCTTCCTAGTCGATAGAACCGCCCATGCCCAAGAAAGCCGCCCCGCTCCAGTACATCGAACCCATCGGAGCGCGCGTCCTGGTGCTGAAAGACGAACCCAAACGCGAGACCAAGGGGGGCATCGCCCTGCCCGACGCGGCCGAAATTCCCACGATTACCGGGCGTATCGTCACGATCAGCCGGCAAGTGGCTCACGACGAAGACGTGCCACTGCGGCAGTACGACAAAATCCTTTTCCACCCGAAAAACGCCATCCCCGTGGACTTCGAGCCGGACAACCAGTTGTTCGTCGTCCCGGTCGAGGATGTGGTGGCCGTGTTTCGAAAAGAAAAACCGGCCGAGGAAGCCTGAGACCGGCCGACGACACCTGAGTAAAACATCGCCGGCCGGCCGCAAAAATCGCGGCTGCGTTACTCCATCAGAGTGTCGACGCTCGCCAGCCAGCGGACGTCCAGCGTACGCTCGATGTTGTCGTACCAATCGGAGAACAGCCGCTCCCGCTCGGGAAACGCCAGTTGGCGAGCCCGGCCACGGCTGACCTCGAAGTTCTGATGGAGTTGATCGAGCGTCGGAGTCAGTTCAGCCACCCGCACCGCGTAATAGGTGTTGAGTCCCTGGTTGGGGGCAACGACGATCTGTCCTGCCTGGGCAGTGAAGACGCGCTGCATGAACTCGTTGCCGACGGCATCCAGTCCCTGCACGAAGGTGATCTGCGGTGCAGAAAACATTTGCTGCGGCGCGCTCATCCAGGTGAACGGCGGGGGCGAGACAACCAGAGTCTGCTGCTGCGCATCGAGCACGCTCTTCCAGGGTTCGTCACCAGCTTTCTTGAGCTTGTCAGCCAGCTTGTCTGCTTCTTCTTTGGCCAGCACTCGGGCACGCTGCATTTTCCAAGCTTCGATGACCTCCTCGCGGATGTCGGCCAGTGCCGGCGTGTAAGCCGGCTCGTCCTCGGTCTTCCACGAAACGAACTCTTGGAAATCGGGCTCGGTGGCGTTGTCCATGTCGATAAACATCGAACGCACCGGGCGAAAGAGTTCCACTGCAGGCGTCATCACCGAATTGACCAGCGCCTGGTTGCCGATCATGCTCCGGCCAATCGGCGTCGACCCGATGCGCGAGCTGTCGCTCATGCCCGTCGAACCGTAGGTTAGCCCTTCGGCTTCGGCCAGCTTCTTCAGATCGATCGGCTTGGCTTTCTTGTCGTTCTTGCGACCCGCTTCGGCGCTGGCCTGCTCCATGGCGCGGCTGGAGGCATACGCATTCATCGCCGTTTCAATCTTGCTCAACTTGGCTTGCAGCTGGTCGCGGACGACATTCATCGCCAGCGTGCGGGCGATCGAGTCCTTGGCTTCCTCGAAAGTCTGAGTGCGCATCGGAGGCGAAGCCGGCGCGTCGGGGCTACCGCCGGGCGTGGCACTAGCCGGAGCAACATTAGCCGCAGGGGTCGAGGTATCGGTCGCTGCGGAAGGTGAGGCTGCAGGAGCAGTCGCCGCGGCGGCGCCTTCGCTGGACTCGCCGGGCGGAGTTGGCTGGGCAACCGGCGGCGGCAAGTCATCGTTTTGTTGGAAGGCGACTAAGCGGATGGCCGAGGTCCGCCCATCCAAGCGGCTCGACTGGTCTTTCTCGGGCTGACCTTCGGCAGGCTTGTCTCCCGCGTCGCTGGCTGCCGGTTTGTCCTCAGCTGGCTTTTCTTCAGCTGGTTTTTCTTCAGCTGGTT
>JBQCJB010000523.1:0-5061 GCA_051953155.1 Aureliella sp.
GCCAGCGCCGCGTCGACGTCGGGCAGCGTCCACAGGTGAAACATATTTTCGGCGCGCGGCGGCAAGACGTCCGGACGGATCGGTTCGCAGCCTGGCGACAGAATCAACCGATCATAAGCCAGCGAAAACGTTGTGCCGGAGGCGTGGTCGACCGCCGTCACCGTCTTGGCGCTGCGGTCGATGGCCGTCGCTTCGCAGCCGGTGCGGACGTCGATTCGAAAGCGATCTCGAAACAGGTCCGCGCTGGCCACCAGCAATTTTTTGCGGTCGGCAATTTCGCCTCCCAGGTGATAGGGGAGGCCGCAGTTGGCGAACGATACCGCCGCACCTTTTTCCAAGATCGTGATCGACGCAGTGGCATTCGAGCGCCGCGCGCGGGCTGCGGCTGTAGCGCCGCCGGCGACGCCACCGATGATCACGATTCGCAGCGGCTCTTGAGACTGGTTCACTCTTCCAATTCCTCGGCAGGTTTGATTTTGGTTGCGGACGGTAGTTCGGGACCTAATTGTACGAGCAAATCGCGCAGCCCCTATATCCGGTGCGCCGCGATTAACTGGCAGTGACCGCGCGGCATTTCGACACCAACGGCTGTCGCCGGTTCAGTTGTCTGGGACAGAACGCCGGAGGGTATCCGATAGATGAAGTGGGACAATCGGTTTCCGGTTAGCTGTCGCAGCGCGATTGTCCGGCTGCGACGGCACTCTGCTCGGGACGGGGCGAAGATTCGGTCATGGCCAAGGGACGCATTCTGTTACTGGGTGGGATCGGGGCGGCGGCCTTACTGGCCTTCGGTGGCCTGTTCACCTGGATCGTTCAGGGAGAGGACTACGGCCCGGACCGTCAGTTGGACTTGGCGATGAAGTTGCTCGACGACGGTCGCTGGGACTTGGCCGACCGCATCGCCCGCGATTTGGAGTCCGCCGAGGAACTGACGCCCAGCCGCGAGCCGGTGTGGAACTATGTCCGCGGTGTGGCCGGCGCCCTTTCGACCGAAGGCAAACTGGATTCGCCGGCCTACCGCCGCGTGCTTTGGGATTCGGCTGCCAATCTGGAGAAGTGCCGCGACGCGGGCTTTCCGCTCGGCTACCGCAGCCGCGGTGCCTACTACCTGGGCTGGTGTTATTTTCATACCTATGCCTGGGACAAAGCGCTGGAGACGCTGGCTGAAGTCGCCAGTGGCTGGCCCGAGCGGCGGAGCGATGCGCTGGACATGATGGTCGAAGCCTGTTTGCGGAGCCAGCCGCCGAAGACCGATCAAGCGGCCGAGCTGCTCGAGGAATGGGCTGGCATCCCGGGCTTGAGCGACACGGAAAAGAATCGCATCACGCTCGGTCGGGCCCATCGAGCCTTTGTCCAGCACGATTGGCCCGAGTGCGATCGCCTGCTGGCGTCGATACCAAAAAAATCCGCGCAGCGCCACGCGGCGACGCTCGGCACCGGGCGGTGGAAACTGGAGGCCGGCAAACGGCTGCCCAAGGACGATCCAGCCCGCACGCAGCGGCTAGAAGAAGCTCTGGTCGATTTTCGCACCGCCATGTTGGCCGGTAATTCGTCGAGCGATGTCCGCCGGCAGGCTGCCTTGCTGACCGGTGAAACGCTCCGCTTGCTCGGCCGAACCAACGAAGCGATCAGCACCCTCAGCGGCGTCCGCCAGCGCAATCCCCAATCGGCCGAAGCCATCGCCGCCGGCATGGCCGAGGCGGAGATTCAGCTCGAGAACCATTTTCTCGACGATGCGCTGGAAACGGCGCGGCATGTGGTCAACGATATTGGCGACGTGCGTCTGTACGACGAGCGCTGGCTGCCGTTGTCGGAGCTGCGCCGGCGCCTCTTGCAACTGGGACGCGAGATTCGAGGGCAAGGCGACTTTGAAAGCGCCATCCGCTTGGCCTCTTATCTGCCGCCGGTCTTTCCGTTTTCCGACGCCGTGCGCTTGGAGGCTGAGACCTTTGAAGATTGGGGACGCCATCTCGAATCGCAGCCCCAAGCCTCGACCGCGCGGGCCCGCGACGACCAGCGGCGGCAGATCGATGCCAAGTACGTGCTGGCGGGCGATCGCTTTCGAGAATTGGCGCGACTCGAACTGCGCAGCACCGAATACCCCAGCATCCTCTGGCAGGCCATCGACTGTTACCGCAGGGCGAGCCATCTGGACGATGCCAACGAACTGCTGAAGACCTACTTGTTCTTCGAAGAGCGGTCGAAGCGGCCGCGAGCCTTGCTGGCGCTCGGGCAGAACTATCTCAACGCCGGCCGCTGGGACGAAGTGCTGATGCCGCTGGAGCGCTGCCTGTTCGAATATCCCGAGCACCCGCTGGCCTACAACGTTCGGCTGGTCATGGCCCGGGCGCTGATCGAGAAGGGCAAGCTGGAAGAGGCGACCGATGCTTTGATGAAGAATCTGTACGAAGGCAGCCTGCGTCCCGACAGCCAACTGTGGCGCGATTCGCTGTTCGAACTCGGTACAGCCATCTATCGCCGCGCCGACCAACTGTTCCTCGAAGGGGAACTGATGGGCACCAACGACTGGAACGCGCGTCTGGAAAAACTCCGCACCAGTCACGAGAGTTTTACGGCCGCGACCGACCGGCTGAGCGAAGCGGTCGCGCGTTTCGATCGCGACAAACGCTCGCTCGAGGCGCGGTACGCGATTGGCCGCGCGTATCGTTCGGCAGCTCTGTTCCCGAAACGCATGCTCGAGTCGGGGCAAGTGACTATCGATTCCCAGCGGCGGAAACTGCTGCAGGAACGCCGCCAGTTGCTCGAAGCCTCGCTGGCGGGCTACCGCGACCTGCGCGAAGCGTTGGGTGAGGTTCAAGACGCGTCCGATCTGCCCGATGCCAGCCAAGCGCTGCTGCGGAACTGCTTCTTCGGTGAAGCCGATGTGCTGTTCGAGCTGGAAGACTACGAAGAAGCCATCGCGGCTTATCGCAACGTCGGCAACCGCTTCATGAACGAACCGGAAGCTCTCGAGGCCCTGGTGCAGATCGCGGAATGTTTCCGCCAACTGGGCCAGCCCGAGCAGGCTCGCCGCACGCTGACCCAGGCCGAACAATTGCTCGGTCGCATTCCCCCCGAATCCGAAGCGCGGTTTACCGCCGTCACGCGGGCGGACCGAGCCAAGTGGCAACAGTTGCTCGGCTGGCTCAAGAATTCATAGCCAGCTCAGTAGGACAGCCGTCTCGGCTGTCTCGGAATGAGCGTTTACCTCGCGATCTGGAATGAGCGAAGCTTGGTCATAGCGCTGCCCCTCACCCCCCGGCCCCCTCTCCCCGAAGCGGGGCGAGGGGGAGACTGTTCTTATTTCAGCCGTCTTTCTTGCACCGCCTCGGCATCCCGGGAACGCGACTCCTGACCAATCGAAGCGCTTGAAAAACTGCTCTCGAAACGGCGGTGGGCGTGTGGTACAAACCGGCGGCCAAGTGCGTAAAGTCAGCGGGCTTTACGGTCGGGCGCCGAGTTTTTCGCTACGATCCAGTTGGGCTCTCTGAGGGCGACGGAACAGGCTGATGCGCACTGATGTCATCTACACCGACAACCTGCATGCGCTGATGTCAGCCAAGGTTGAAGTGCTCGAGCAATTGTGCGAGCTGGCGAAACAGCAGACGACGATCACCCAGTCAGGTGACGCAACGATCCTGTTGAGCTTTCTGTCGCGCAAACAACCGCTGATGGACCGCTTGGAAGAGATTCAGGAAGGCCTGGCCATTTATGCTGAGGACGATCCAGCCCAGCGTCAATGGCGTTCACCTGAGCTGCGTCAGACCTGCCGCGCCGCTTCGCAGCGCTGCCAGCAGTTGCTCTCGGAGATCGTGCTGTTAGAAAAACAGTCGCTCGACGAGATGAGCGTCCGCCGCGATGCCTTGGCGGCTCAACTGCAGGACGGGCAAGACGGATCGCTGGCCTCGCAAGCGTATCGCTCGACCGACGCGCTGTCCGAAGGCAGCCTCGATTTGACCAGCGCGGGCTGAAAGTTTTCGATTGCCGATCAAGGAGGATCGACATGTTGCGGATATTTCATGGAGAGGAAATCTCTCATACGGCCAACGACCTGCGGCCCACGATTCGCCAATGCATCAAGTACTGGCAACCCACGCTCCAGCAAAGAGGCTGCAAGCTGACGGTTGACCTGAGCATTTCGATGCCGGTGCTGTGCCAGGCGGAAGACACGCACGCGCTGATCCAAGGCATGTTTGACTTGACCGTAGGCCGCCTGGCTGATGGTGGCGAGCTATCGGTTGTCGGCTGTCGCGGCACCAGCGCGATCGAACTGGAAATCGCCGACTCGGGCCAGCAGCTGCACTGCGATGTCCGCTGCGATCGAAAACTCTTTCCGCCGCGAGCCGTCGTGCACGATCGACGGCTAGTACTGCTACAAACGCTGGCGCAGTCTTTCCAGGGACGCATATGGGCCACGCCATGTCCGCAAGGCGGCATGGCCTGGACGCTTCGCTTGCCAGCGCGAATTGTCAGCCGCCGAGCTGCCTAGCATGCCGCTGGCCAAGAGCCGCGGCGAGCGATTCCCTTGGTGAACTGTTCAGGAGCACAGGTATGTTTTCATCATTGCTCTGCGGCACGGCGGTGCCCGCGCTGGAACAGACCGTGAACTTTGCCCAGAAACGGCATCTACTGCTGGCCAGCAATCTGGCTAACCTCGACACGCCCGATTACCAAACGCGAGACTTATCGGTCGACAAGTTCCAGGACCAGCTCCGCACCGCGCTCACGCGTCCGCAGTCGACCGGTTCGCCATACTCGCAATACTCGCCAGTCAGCCAACCGGAGTCGGGCGATTTCACCAAGGTGCGCGACATCAGCAACCAGATCCTGTACCACGACGGCAGCGACGTCAGCCTGGAACAGCAGGTAACCGAAGTTTCGAAAAACCAGGCGATGCACAACACCGCGATCGCCTTGATGCGCTCGCAATTTCAAACGTTAAAAGTGGCGATCAGCGAATCGGTCAACGTTTGATCTTCCCTCGCGAGCCCTCGATCGCTACGCTCCGCCTCAGTCTTCGCGGGTCGTCGGCCGGCTAAATCAGATGCCTGCGTTCGCCCT
>JBQCJB010000524.1:0-3701 GCA_051953155.1 Aureliella sp.
GTATTCAGGCCTCTTTGACTGGACACTTGGTTTTCAGTACACTACACACGAACGATGCGCCCAGTGCTGTTACACGCATGACAGACATGGGTGTCCCCGGCTATCTGGTGGCAAGCTCGGTCATCGCGGTGCTCGGACAGCGTTTGGTGCGGACGATTTGCAAGCGGTGTAAGACGACGGTCAAGCTCCCGCAGAGCGTGCTCGATGACGCGGGCATCCCGCCGGATATCGCCGAGGCGGCCAACTTTTCGCGCGGCAAGGGATGCAGCTACTGCCAGAAGTCAGGCTTCCGCGGCCGCATCGGCATCTACGAACTGATGGTCGTCACCAGCCGAGTTCGCGAGATGATGTTCCAAAACAAGTCGACCCTCGAGATCCGCGAAGAGGCGATCAAGCAAGGGATGACGACGCTCTACTGCGACGGAATCCGCAAGGTTCTCAAAGGCATAACGACGATGGAGGAGGTTTACCGAGCCGCAAAGAAGGGCGAGCAGGACCAGAAAGCGCTCGAGCACGTCTTCCGAGAATTGCGAGAGAGCCCGGCCACGGCGTAGCCGGCCGGCGGCGAAAACCGTCGAGGTTGTCGCAGGTCGCAAACGTCGCGGCGCAGACCTTAGCGGCCAGTCATTCCGCCGCGCGCGCCTGGGGTCGCAGTCACCGCACACTCGCAGTGCTAGCGTTGGCAGCGGGATCGAGCGCCGTGTGGGCGATTCAGACCGTAAGCCGGCCCTAGTGCCGGGCTGAAGGTTACTCGACCGGACTTCCGTGATGCTCGCCCCCCGTTTTCGCGTGTTTCAAGGGTGCGCGAAAACGTGGGAATTGGCCTCGTGAGTTATGCCTTGATTACAATGCCTTTGCAAGCGAGCGAACTCGAGCTTTTTATCTGACCAATTCATTTTCTCATCCAATGCTCATTCGCTTGCCGCGCGCGTTTGGTTTTCAACCGGTTGGAATTTTTCATCCTTAACGCCAAGTTGTCACTCTTCCTGCCGCACCTCCCTAGTCTGGGAGATGCAGAGGGGGGTTGGGCATGCGTTGAGGCCCTTGCGGCGGACGTTGTCACTCCCATTTCGTTTTGAGGTCGTTCATGGCCACGGTGCTCATTGACAAACTCCTTTCCGCGGCCGTCAAACAGGGGGCCAGCGATATCCATATCGTGGTGGGCCAGCCGCCGGTTTTCCGGCTGCACGGACGGATGCGGAAGTTGGAAACCAAGGTGCTCGAGCCTGAAGATTCGATGGCCTTGATGAAGAGTATCGCCCCGGAGCGATGCCAGCGTGAGCTCCAGGAGTCGGGCAGTTCCGACTTCGGCTTTGCCTTCGGCGATCTGGCGCGCTTCCGCGTGTCGATTTTCAAGCAGCGCGGCAACATCTCGATGGTGCTGCGGCAGATTCCCAATGACAAACTCACCCCCGAGCAGCTCGGCTTGGCCGACTCGGTCGTCAAGATGGTGCAGCGGCCGCGCGGATTGGTGCTGGTGACAGGACCGACCGGTTCGGGCAAGAGTACGACGCTTGCCAGTCTGGTGAACTTCCTCAACGAGACGCACGACCACCACATCATCACGATCGAAGACCCGATCGAGTTCTACCACGACCACAAGAAATCGACGATCAACCAGCGCGAGGTCGGCGTCGACGTGCCGAGCTTCGCCGAAGCCATCCGCCGCGCTCTGCGTCAGGACCCGGACGTGATCCTGGTCGGCGAGCTCCGCGACCTGGAGACGATCCAGGCGGCGATCAGCGCCGCGGAAACCGGTCACGTCGTGTTCGGCACGCTGCACACCAACAGCGCCCAAGGCACGGTCAACCGCATCATCGACGCCTTCCCTGGCAACCTGCAGGACCAGATCCGTACGCAGCTCAGTACAACGCTGATCGGCGTCGTGGCTCAGACGTTGCTGCCGAAGATCGGTGGCGGCCGCTGCGCAGCCTATGAGGTGCTGGTCGTCACGCCGGGCATTGCGAACCTGATTCGCGAGAACAAGACCTTCCGCATCAACTCGGCCATTCAGACTGGTGCCAAGTACGGCATGAATCTGATGGACGATGCCCTGTTCAACCTGTGGCGCGATGGCAAGGTGACGGTCGAGGACGTGCTGGGCAAGAGCCACCGCCCGGACGACTTGGCCAAGCGCATCGTCAATGCCCGCCGTGGCCTGGGTGACGAAGAGATACCGATTCCCGAGGACGAGGCCGGAGGGCACTAGCCCAGCCGGTGGCGCCGCGGGCCGGTGCCACCGCCGGGTGTTCCCGCTGGTGATTTGATTTCAGTGATTTTTTCCATGCGTAGCCTTTAGCGTCGAGCCCTTCAGCGTCGAGCGTAGAAAAGCACAACATGTCAGTCAGAAAGATTGGTCAAGTACTCGTCGACATGGGCTACATCACCGATGCCCAGCTCGAACACATCCTCGACGAGCAGCAGCAGCGTCCCGGTGCGCTGCTGGGCAAGATCGCTGAAGAGATGGGGCTGATCTCCGACGAGCAGCTCGCCCACGCCCTGGCCGAACAGCAGAACATGCAGGTGGTCAACCTCAGCGAGCTGAAGTTGCCGCCGGATGTGCTCACCAAGGTCACCGAGACGATGGCGCAGATGTATCGCGTTGTGCCGGTGCATTTCGACGGCAATACGCTGACCGTGGCCACCTGCGACCCCCAGAACTTGAATATCCAGGACGAGCTGCGAACGTTTCTCGGGTTTGACATTCGCATGGTCGTGGCCACCGAGCGCGACATTCAGGCGGCGGTCGACAAGTACTATTCCACCGAGCTCGACACGTTCGAGCGCGTCGTGGCCGACCTGGCCAGCGATCAGGAGTTGGAAGCAGCCGCCAAAGCGCTGCTGACCGAAGGGGCGTTCAACCTGACCGACGCCGAAGCTCTGGCCGACTCGGTGCCGGTCCGCAAACTGCTGAACATGGTGCTGCTGCTGGCGATCAAGGACCACGCCAGCGACATCCACTTCGAACCGTTCGAGGACGAGTTCCGCATCCGCATCAAGGCCGAAGGGGTGTTGTACGAAATGGTGCCCCCGCCGCGGCACCTGGCGTTCGCGATCACCACCCGCATCAAGGTCATGGCCAACCTCGACATCGCCGAGCGGCGGTTGCCGCAGGACGGACGTATCGAGCTGATGGTCGGTGGCCACCCGGTCGACCTGCGGGTCAGCGTGCTGCCGACCATGTTCGGCGAAAGCGTGGTCATGCGAATTCTCGACCGCTCGGTCGTCTCGCTCAGCCTCAACAACGTCGGCATGAACGAAAAGACGCTCGCCCACTTCCGCAAGATCATTGATCGCCCCAACGGGATCGTGCTGGTGACCGGCCCGACCGGTTCGGGCAAGACGACCACGTTGTATTCGGCTCTCTCGGAACTGAATGAGATCACCGAAAAACTGATCACCACCGAAGACCCGGTGTAATACGACATCGACGGCATCGTGCAGATCCCGATCGACCACGACATCGGCGTGACGTTTGCCTCGTGCCTGCGAGCCATCCTGCGCCAGGACCCGGATACGATCCTGGTCGGTGAGATCCGCGACTTGGAGACCGCCGAAATCGCGATTCAGGCTTCGCTGACCGGGCACTTGGTCTTCAGCACGCTGCACACCAACGATGCGCCGAGCACGATCACGCGTTTGAAGGACATGGGCATCCCGACGTTCTTGATCACCGCCTGCGTCGAAGCCATCCTGGCGCA
>JBQCJB010000525.1:0-5638 GCA_051953155.1 Aureliella sp.
CGAACACGTTGTTGCCGGCGGCATCGACTTTGTTGACCCACCAGGCGAAGTTCATCAGCAGCTTGTGAAAACACTTTTCCAAAAACAAGCGATCGGCGCGGCCGGCGCGGAGGCGATCCATGTTGTAGACCCGCCACACCGCCCAGGCATGCACCGGTGGATTCAGATCGCTGAACTCCCATTCGTACGCCGGTATCTGGCCGCTGGGATGCTGGAACTGTTCGAACAGCAGTAGCCACAACTGCTCCTTGGCAAACTCGGGGTCGACCAGAGCCAGCGGAATGGAATGGAACGCCAAGTCCCAGGCGGCGAACCACGGATACTCCCACTTGTCGGGCATCGAGAGGATGCGCATCGAATTGAGGTGCCGCCAGTGGGCATTGCGGATGTGCGCCCGCTGCGGAGGCGGCGGTGCCGCGGGGTTGTCGCCGCTGAGCCAGGCATCGACGTCGAACAAGTAGATCTGCTGGCTCCAAATCATTCCAGCCAGAGCTTGCCGCTGCACAAGCTTTTCATCGTCCGAGGCGCGCGGCGGGTGCACTCGCGCGTAAAACGCATCGGCTTCCTCACGCCGCAGAGCGATGACCCGATTGACGTCGGCTAAGGGGCGTTCGAGCGGCCGATCGGTCAGTCGCAATCGCAGCTGGTGCGACCCGCCGGCAGGGATATGGATGCCCGCATAGTGCACGCAGGCCTTCGTCCCCTGCTCTGCCGGATTGAGACACGCTTCGCCATGGATCACATAGCGGTGAAAGGCATCTTTGACGTAAGGCGTACGATTGGCAACTCCCCGGCCGTAGAGCAGCGCGTTGTGCGATTCGTTGTTCGTCCACAGCGGCTGGCCGCCAGCGGCTGCATACAAGTAGCGCTTGCCCAGCTCGTAAGAGACGAGCAGATTCTTTAGTGGTTCGGCCGGGCCATCGTCGGCAATCAGCGTGCAGAAATCGTCGCCATCAGGCCCTCGCGAGATCACCGGCTCGGGCGTCGGGCGCGCGGACCAGCTCCAGCGATTGCGGAACCATAGATGAGGCAGCACGTCGATGTGCGCTGCCTCGGGTCCGCGGTTGGTGATCTCGATGCGCATGCAGATGTCGTCCGTGTCCGCCTTGGCATATTCGACCAGCACGTCGAAGTAGCGGTTCTCGGCAAAAGCCCCCGTGTCGAGCAGCTCGTACTCGGGCTCCGCCAGCGAGCGCCGTCGACCGGTTTCAACCAGGTCCTCGTAAGGGAAGCGGCACTGTGGGTACTTGTACAGAAATCGGAGGTAGGAGTGCGTAGGAGTCGCGTCGAGATAGTAATAGATCTCTTTGACGTCCTCGCCGTGGTTCGCCTCCGAAGGGACGACGCCGAACAGTCGCTCTTTCAGAATCGGATCGCGTCGGTTCCAGAGGGCGATCGCAAAGACCAGCAACTGGTAGCGATCGCACAAGCCCGCCAGTCCGTCCTCGCCCCAGCGATAGGCTTTGGAGCGGGCCTGATCGTGCGTCAGGTAGCCCCAGGCATCACCGGTCGGGCTGTAGTCCTCGCGGACCGTGCCCCATGATCGCTCGCTGACATACGCTCCCCAGCGTCGCCAATTCTTCAGCCCCAACCGATCTTCCTCCAGACGCGCATGCTCGGCAGTCAGCGGCGGCCCGTCCTCGCAAGCGCTCTTGGCCATGACACACGGTGCTCTTCACATGAGGTCGTTCATTGGTCGCTTACCAACACCTGTCACAGCCAGGCGTGGCTTTAGGATAAACCTCGGCCATGCGGAGTGCAATTTCTCTGCATTCAGGCCGTGCGGTCTGGGCCGGCGCGGGGCGATGAGAGCGCCGACAAACGCGGCTTAGTGGATGCCGTAGCGATTCATTTTGTAGTGCAGCGTTCGCAAGCTGATGCCCAGCGCCTTGGCCGTTTGCTCGCGGTGGAAGTTGCGGGCGATCAGGGCGATCTGAATCGCTTCCTTTTCAGCCAGCTCCGTGGCTGCGGCCAGAGAAGTTAGCGCCGAGCAGATTGGGCGACCGTCTTTGGCGATGTCGTGCGGCAAGTCCCCAGCGCCGATGACGTCGTCGTTGACCGTGACGACCAGCCGCTCCATCAGGTTCCGCAGCTGCCGCACATTGCCTGGCCAATTGGCTGCCATCAGCACCCGCATCGACTCGTCGGCCAGCCGCTTGGGCGCGCGGTTATAGCGAGCGCAAAAGTGCCTTAGAAAATGCTCGCACAGTAACGGGATGTCCGAGCGTCGCTCGCGCAGCGGCGGAATGTACACAGGTACGACGTTCAACCGGTATAGCAAGTCATCCCGAAACTTCTCTGCCTCGACCAGGGAATGCAGATCGCGATTGGTCGCCGACACGATCCGGACGTCTGCAGTCCGCGGCACTTCGCTGCCTAAGCGACAGAACTGGCCGGTCTCCAGCACTCGCAGGAGCGTCTGCTGACCGTTGGCTGCGACATCGCCGACGGCATCCAGGAACAGCGTGCCGCCAGCGGCTTGCTCGAAGCAGCCGATCTTGGTTTGCGAACTCCCGTTGACTCGCGAAGGCTCGCAGCCGACCAACTCCGCTTCCAGAAGCGATTCAGGAAGCGCGCCGAGGTTCACCGAAACAAACGGACCGGTGCGCCGCCCGCTCAGGTCGTGCAGCACCCGCGCGATCAGCTCCTTGCCCGTACCGCTCTCGCCATGGATCAACACAGCCGCGTTGGTGCGGGCTACCTGACGGACCTGGCAGATCACCCCTTGCATGGCCACGCAGTTGCCGATGATCTCGCAGATCTCGCCGGCATCGGCCAAGCGGTCCTTCAGCGTCCGGTTCTCGGCCAGGAGACGCTGATGCTCGAGCGCGCGGCGGACCTGCTGCTGGATCAGCTCGCAGTCGACCGGCTTGGTGATATAGTCGAAGGCCCCACGCCGCATGGCTTCGACAGCCTTGTCGACCGTCTCACCGGCGGTGACGACGATCGCCGTCGTGTCGGGCTTGCGCTTGAGTATCTGAGATAGCAGCGACAGTCCGTCTTGACCGTTGCTCAAGTGGACATCGGACACGACGATCTGATAATTGGACTGCTGGAATTTGGCCAAAGCGTCATCGACGTCGGCCGCCACGTCGATCTTCTCCGCCTCCGCTGCCAGACCTTTCTCGAGCCCGGACAGGACGTTCGGTTCGTCATCGACGATTAGTACCTGGAAACCGCTAGTCATCAATGAGCAAGATCGCTGTGGATGGAAGGGGCACTGGGGGACCGTAGGGGCGGCGTATCGAACGTAACGCCAGAAAGCAACCAGCGTGCCGCCTCACCTGCCGATGCCGGTTGCGAGCGGCCAGAGCGGTGGTACAGCGACCACTCGCAGAGTGCGCGACGTCCGCGCCTGCAACCGCTCTCCTGCTGAGTCCACGCGACGAATCGCGACCGATTGCCCCGACTCAACAATGCTGCCAGGGACACCGTAAAGACGGCCGGTAAGCCAACGACGTCCCGAATTCGGCCGCTACTCGGTGCGATCGGAGGCGGCTGGGAATGTCAGGTACACCAGCGCCTCTCGCAGCGTGCGGGCCTCTAAAGAACGCGCAGAGTCTGCGCAAAGTCGGGCAGGTGCACCGGCCGATTTCACGCGGTAATCGTCGAAAGACTATCTCCGATGTTCACTAGCTTGCATGCGACGGATTGCGTAACCATGCAAAAGCGTGCACTCGAGCGAACAGAGGCTGCGATGCATGCAACTGCGGTCAGCGATCGGCATCCGAGCCCTCGGCAGTCGCTGGGCCGGCGGGTCCCTGGGGCTTGTCTTTCTCGTCGGGCAGCCGCTGGAGCACGAACATCTGCTGGAGCTCGCCGGTTTTGAAATCCTTCGGCGTCTCACCGCTGGGTAGAGCGTAGATCACCTTGGCACCCTTCTCGGTCAGTTCGATCAGTCCCTCGCTGGTCGTTGTGCCGGCGTTGCCTGCGGGCGCCGCACCGTTTCCGGCCGCCGCGGGCCGCGAGACCATATGGATGCGCCACGGTCGGCGGTCCGTGTTGAGGCGATAACTGGCGCTGAACCGCTCGTGCCGATCGCCGTCATACGTCGTGATCGTCTTCTCGGTGATTCGCACCGTCACGTCGGTCAAGCGCTCGGGCAAGATCTGCTTGCCGCTGCTTTCACCGGCGATGATCTGATAACTGCCGGCCAACTTGGAGAGCGCCTCCTTTAACGGCACGACGATCTCAGGCACGCTCTCGTCATCGCTAGCCCGAGACTTGGTCTCGGAAGTTTTCGGCGTGCTGGCTGCCGGCGGTTGGTCGTCTGCTTGTTTCGACTTGCCGGCTTCCTGGGCTATGGCTGAGCCGCCGAAGACGAGCCCGGCGGCGAGAATCGCGCTTAGCATTGTTCGCTGGATCTTCATGGTTCGACCTTCTCAATGTTCACCAGAGTTCGTGGTTCATCAGAGTTCATGCATCAGTGTTCCTGCAGCAGAGGGCTATCAAGCAAGTGGTCAAGCAAGTGCCGGGCCAAGCTGGCACGCGCACTGCACCCCTCAGACACGCGGACTGAACGCCGTTTGAATGACCGCGGCGACGCGGGCGATACGCTAGGAAAATCGCAGGGCGGAGACAGCCATGCCGGACCGCAAACCCCGTTCAAGAGCGCAGTCTGCCGCGAACGAATCTGGCGCGGCCCGCTTCTTCCCAGCGCACCTCGATTTGGATTCGCTCGCCGAGGCAGCGCAGCGGTGCACCGCCTGCGATCTGTTTCGCGACGCCACGCAAACCGTTTTTGGTGAGGGGCCGTCTCGAGCCAAGATCATCATGGTGGGCGAGCAGCCCGGGGACCGCGAGGACCGCGAAGGGCATCCCTTTGTCGGGCCAGCCGGCGGACTGCTCGACGCGGCTCTGCAAGCGGCCGGCATCGAGCGCGACCGGGTCTACATCACTAACATCGTCAAGCACTTCAAATTCACGCTCTCGGGCAAACGTCGGCTGCATCAAAAGCCCAACTCGCGCGAGATCCACGCCTGCCGCCCATGGCTGGAAGCGGAACTGGCCGTGATTCAGCCCGAGGCGTTGGTCTGTTTGGGAGCCACTCCCGCCCAGGCGCTGCTCGGTCGCGCGTTTCGGATCACTCGCCAACGCGGCCAAGTCTTCGCTACCGACTTCTGCCGCCGGACGCTAGCCACTTGGCATCCGGCCGCTATCCTCCGCGCTCCCGATGCGCAGCGTCGCGATGAAATGAGAGAGCAACTGATAAGCGACCTGCGCCAAGCTTTGTAATTGGAATGAATCGAATCCGCGTCCCCTCATCCGGGCGGCTGTCGGAACGACAAATGCACTGCTCGGGGTCGCGCCGCGGCCGACCGCGGGGGCTCGACATCTGCGCTCTGAGCATCCGCTTTCCACTTCCAACTACCAGCTGTCTGGAGCGTGAGCAACCGTTCCGGCAGGCTTCCGGGGCACTCGTCATGTCATCGCCGATGGAAAACAGTGGTGCAAGCCGACGGTCGAGCGAAGAACTCAGCAAGCGGCTCGATTGCCCAGCGGCTGAGCGCATTATCAGAGCATGCACGAGCAGCCTGGAGCCGAGTGGCAGCGACGAAGCCGGCTTGAGCGGTTGCTTCCGCAAGCCGATCTTTTCCCAAGAGAGTTTCCGGGTCCGCAAGCCCTTGAACTCGGAACA
>JBQCJB010000526.1:0-5854 GCA_051953155.1 Aureliella sp.
GAATTGAATCGAACGTAGTCGAGCGTCAAATCGCTGGTCCAGTGCCGGCACTGTCCGGGGCCGTCGCCGACGATCAGCAGAATATGCGTCAGGTGTTGGTCGCGGATCGAACTGCTGGCTGCCTTGGCATCGAAGGCGACCGGTTCGCCGCACTGAAACAGCAGCATCCCGTTCAGTTGCAGTTCCAGCCGGCTGATGTCGACCGGAACGCCGCTGTAGCCGGTCGCCGAGACGATGCGGCCCCAGTTGGGATCGGAACCGAAGATCGCCGACTTGACCAGGTTGCTGCACGCGACCGTGTGCGCGATCTGCCGCGCGTCGTTGTCCGACTGCGCGCCGCGCACGTCGACTTCGATCAAGTGCGTGGCCCCTTCGCCATCGGCTGGGATCTGCTTGGCCAGCTCGATACACATGGCTTCGAGGTTTTCGCCAAATTCCGCTTCGGCTCGGCCGCTGAGCACGTCGCCGCCGGCGGCGCCGTTGGCCAGTAGCAGCATCGTATCGTTGGTGCTGGTGTGCCCTTCGACGCTGATATTGTTAAACGATTTGTCGGCAGCCTGTTTGAGCAGCACTTGCGCTTGTTCGGCTGAAAGTGGCGCGTCGGTCAGCACGCAGCAGAGCATCGTGGCCATGTTCGGCCCGATCATGCCGGCGCCTTTGGCCATGCCGGCGATGCGAATCGTGCGTCCCTCGGTCTGGAAGCTGCGCGTGGTCACCTTGCGGCCGTTGTCGGTCGTGAGAATGCCGTCGGCTGCGTCGAAGAAGGCCGCTTCGCCTTCGGCCAACTGGGCTGCGGCCGCTTGGATGCCCTGCTCGACCTTCTCCATCGGCAGGAATCGACCGATGACGCCGGTGCTCATCACCAGCACCTGATCGGGGCGAACCGCCTCTTGTTGGCCAATCACGCGGGCGGTCAGTTCGCACATGCGGTGGGCGTCTTCCATGCCGCGGACGCCCGTGCAGGCGTTGGCATTGCCGCTGTTGACGACCACCGCCCGGGCGTCGCGCATCGGCGTCCGACCGCGGCAGAGGACGACGGGAGCGGCGACCACCTGGTTCTGGGTATAAACGCCGGCGGCACTGGCCGGCCGGTCCGAGACCACCAGCGTCACGTCTTTGGCTCCCGGTCGGCTCTTAATGGAACTGGCTGCCGATGCGAAACGAAAGCCGAGCGGTAGCGAAGAGGCCACAGTTGTCTCCAACTCCTTGGGGTTGTGCCCGATGGCGAGCTTGCGGTGCGAGTCGCTTCAAGACACAAAACATAGCTGCGCCAGGGAATTTCGCCTATGGGCCAGCGATTTTGGGGGCGCGCCGCGCGAGGCACTTTAATGCATGCAAGCGAAACATCGGCAGGCGGGCGGTGTTGAAAAGGAATCGCCCGCGTGTTTTCGTTCGACTTCTTGTTTAGGACTGGGAGAAACCCTTCACAGCCTCAGCCCGCTGCGGCACCCCGCCGTATGCGCTAGGCTGCGCCACGGACGACGTCCTCCCCCCGTCTAGGCTCGCTCACCGAGCCGGGAGAAAAGCAATGTCAGCCGATTGGTATTTTATGAAGACCGGGTTTTTCGGCGGCCACAAAGCCGTAGGCCCGATTACCGAAACCCAGATGCTCGAGTTGATCGGCAAAGGTCAGGTCGTGCCCTCGACGATGGTTTCGAGCACGACCAAGACCCACGGGCATTGGCTGCCGATGCGCGAGATTCGCCCAGCCTACAAGCACTACCAGCAGACGCACCCCAAGGAAGGCCCCGGCGCCGCCTGAAATCGGCCCCCAGCCCGCTGGGCTGTTAAGTCAGAGACCGGCAACTGTAGGGCTGGCAGATGTAGCGCTGTCAGGTGTGGCGCCGGCGGGTGTGGCGCCGGCATCACCCGCCGCGGGTCGCCCGCGCGTCTACTGTTTCAGCCGAAGGTTCTTGAATTGGACAACCATCGGCGGCCCGACGTGGATCTGCAGGGCCAGCACGCCCTTGGTGGCGGCTTTCTCTTTTTGGTTATCGATCGTTTCGGACATCAGCGTGCCGTTGATGCTGTGGCTGAGCTTGTTGCCCTTGGCGACGACGCGGTAATGGTTCCAGTCGTCGGACTTGATGACCTTCTTGAGATCGTCATCCTGGGCAAAGGTTTCTTCCTGCTTGCTGCCGTCGGCGGCGATCGTCACGCGCTTGCCGCGGTTGGCCAGGATGCCACGCCCCTTCTCTTCGTAATTGATGCCCGCGTATTTCAGCGTCGCATCGATGTCGGCCTGGTATCCGCCGACGACAAAGTCCTTCTCGTTGAGCACCTTGCTGCGGTACTGGATGCCCGAGTTGCCACCTTGGATGCGATAGTCGAGATCGAGTTCGAAGTCGCCGACTTCACCTTCCCAGATCAGAAAGGTGTTGAACTTCAGCGGCTTGTCGTCGGTCGTTCGTCCGGTGATCGCGCCGTCCTGAACCGACCACAGTTCGGTGTTCCCTTTCCAGCCAGAGAGATCTTTTCCGTTGAACAGATCTTTGACGCCGTCTTGTGCCAGGCAAGTCGAAAGTCCGGCAGCGACCAGGCAGAGCGAGGCAAGGGTGCGCACAATCATGGATTCTTCTCGATGCAATGAAGGGAATGTTGGGCGGGAAAACGGTCGAGCGCCCCCGGGGCGCCCGAGAAAACATCTTAGCCACGCTTCAGGCGCCGGTCCAATGACGAGCCGGCGGCGACCAACTTCGCGCCGCCGCTCTGGCCGTGGCAAATCAGCTGACGCCAGCCGAATTGAAATACTCCGGTTCGTTGCCCGATTTCCATTTGATGTTGCAGCCGATGCTCGGCCGCTGCGTTTCGCTCTGCGGCCGGCCAGCCAGCAGCGCATCCAAGGCGGCCCTCAGGTCTTGGCCGTGTGGCTCGAGCCCCTGCTTGGGCCGCGTCTCGTCCATCTGCCCGCGATAGACCAAGCGCAGGTTTTCATCAAACAAGAAGAAGTCCGGCGTGCAAGCCGCGCGGTAGCTCTGTGCAACTTTTTGCGTTTCGTCGTACAGATAAGGGAAGTGGTAGCCTTGCGCGGCGGCTTCTTGTTTCATCATTTCGGGAGCGTCGTCGGGGTGGCTGGCGATGTCGTTGCTGCTGATGCCGACGACGGCAATTTGCTGCTGCTGATATTCGTCGGCGATGCGGGCCAGTTCGGGCGCGACATGCTTTACATAAGGGCAGTGGTTGCACATGAATACGACCAGCAGCCCGCGTTTGCCGCGAAAGTCATCGCGCGAGACGATGCGCCCGTCGAAATCGGGTAGGCGAAAATCGGGCGCTTCGGTGCCCAGGGGAAGCATCACACTGGCGGTGCGAACCATGTGCGGAACCTTTGTTGCAAGGGAGCGAATTTCAGTGGTTTTCCAAGCCGATCCACGATTCTACCGCTGGCTTGCTTGGTTGACACTGCCAGTGCATGCTTGATAATCACACGCACACCTCAGACTTCGATTGAAAGGGCGGCGGTGGAAGCGATCAGTCATTCGATAACCGACCTGACCATCTTCGTGTTGGCTATCTATGTCGGCTACCACGTGGTCTGGCACGTGACGCCCGCGTTGCATACGCCGCTGATGGCGGTGACCAATGCGATCTCGGCGATCATCATCGTCGGCGCAATGTTGGCAGCAGCCCTGACCGAAACGTACTTTGGCCGCGCCCTCGGAGCGATGGCAGTGGCTTTGGCCGCCGTCAATGTTTTCGGCGGCTTCCTCGTCACGCGGCGCATGCTCGAGATGTACCACAAGAAGCAACCCAAGAAACCGGCCGGTACGAAGCCGTCGGTATAAGGCGGGGTCATGAGTCTCAACATTGTCGTACTGCTGTATCTGGTCGCCTCCGTCTTCTTTATTCAAGCACTCAAAGGTCTGTCGCATCCGACGACGGCACGACGGGGCAACTGGTTCGGCATGATCGGCATGGCCATCGCCGTGCTGACGACCGTCGCCTTGATCTATGAGTTGCGTCCGGAGCGAAATGGCCTGTGGTTGGTCGCCATCAGTCTGGCGATCGGTGGAGCCATCGGCGCAGTGATGGCCAAACGCGTCGAGATGGCCAAGATGCCGGAACTGGTCGCGTTCATGCATTCGATGATCGGCCTGGCCGCGGTGCTAATCGCCATCGCATGCGTGGCGGAACCCTGGGCCTTCAATCTGGTCGCCAAAGGAGAAGCGATTCCAGTCGACAATCGCGTCGAACTCTTCTTGGGCACGATCGTCGGCGCGATCACCTTCTCCGGCTCGGTCATCGCCTACGGCAAGCTATCTGGGCAATACAAGTTCCGCTTGTTTCAAGGGGCGCCCGTGCAGTTTGCTGGCCAGCATCTGCTCAATTTGGCCCTCGGCCTGGTAACGCTTGGCTGCGGGCTGTGGTTCGTCGCCTCCCAGGGCTGGTTTCCGTTTGCGCTGATGACCGCCCTATCGTTTGCGCTGGGCGTGCTGATCATCATCCCGATCGGCGGAGCGGATATGCCGGTCGTCGTTTCGATGCTGAACAGCTATTCGGGCTGGGCGGCTGCCGGCGTCGGCTTTTCGCTCAAGAACCCGATGCTGATCATCGCGGGCTCACAGGTGGGTGCTTCGGGCGCGATCCTGTCCTACATCATGTGCCGGGCGATGAACCGTTCGTTCATCAGCGTAATTTTAGGTGGCTTCGGTGCGGCGGCCGGCGCGGATGCCACCGTGAACCAACAGCGGAGCGTCAAAGCCGGCGCGCCGGAAGACGCGGCGTACATCCTGTCCCAAGCCAACTCGGTGATCATCGTTCCCGGTTACGGCCTCGCAGTCGCTCGCGCCCAGCATGCGCTGTTCGAGCTGAGCGAGAAACTCATCCAGCTGGGAGCCAGCGTCAAATACGCCATCCATCCGGTGGCCGGCCGCATGCCCGGCCACATGAACGTCCTGCTGGCCGAGGCCAATGTGCCGTATGACGAGGTGTTCGAGCTGGAAGACATCAACTCCCAGTTTGCCCAGACCGATGTCGCCTATGTGATCGGCGCCAATGACGTCACCAACCCGTCCGCCAAGACCGATCCCAAGTCGCCCATCTACGGCATGCCGATCCTGGACGTGGAAAAGGCCAAGACCGTGCTCTTCATCAAGCGCGGCATGGGCTCGGGCTATGCCGGGGTGGAGAACGAACTCTTCTTCCGCGACAACACCATGATGCTGTTCGCCGACGCCAAGAAGATGACGGAAGAGATCGTCAAGGCGCTTGACCATTGATGCGGCGTATAAAGTTCCATAATCTCCTCACCCTTCGACAAGCTCAGGGTGAGGCATAAGCTCAATCCTCATGCTGAGCTTGTCGAAGCATGAGGCCATATGAGCGCTAGTCCCACTCAAAAGTCTTTCCCTGTCCGCGAAGCGCGCTTGCCGCAGGACGAACCGGCTATCCTGTCTTTCATCAACGGGCTGCAGGACTATGAGGCGGCGTTCGAGCCCAATCGCCGCCGCGATCCCAATTTCGCCGCCGATCATTGGCGCGAGGCGCAGCATCGCTGCGCCGAAAGGCATGGGGTCATGCTGATAGCGGAAGATGGCGGCAAAGCCGTCGGTTGGGCCTTTGCCCATGACGAGCATGGCGAGCTTTTTGTGATCGAGCCGGAACGGCGGCATGGCTTCCTGGCGGAAGTTTTTGTGATGCCTGAGGCCCGCGGCAAGGGATTGGGCCGCGCCCTGATCGAAGGCTGTGAAGCCTGGGCGAAAGCGCGGGGCCACAAGCTTCTCACCATCGGGGTCCTGGCCCAGAACCAGGCCGCTATCCGCTCCTATGGCGGGGCGGGCTATGCGCCCTATGTCACGATCATGCGGCGGTACTTATGAGATGGCTGGGCGCTGTCTTTACCCTGCCACTGCTG